>NZ_DBGS01000091.1:0-7166 GCF_002295455.1 Thalassospira sp. UBA848
ACCGCACGGTGGCCGGGCAGGCTTTTGATGACATCTTCTGAACCAAAGATGTCGCCAACCTGGCCGGATGCCCGGTGTGCCGGAAAATCTTCGCCGTCATAGGACACAATGCCTGCGGCTTCCTGTCCACGATGCTGCAGGGCATGCAGGCCAAGGGCCGTCAGTGCCGTCGCATCGGGGGAGCCAAATACGCCAAAGACGCCACATTCTTCACGTAGCTTGTCGTCGTCAAATGGATTGGTGGTCAGCATGAGTGGGTTCCGCTCTCTCGCCGGTGGCGCACGGAATTCGTCATTAGTACGAAACCCACACGCCTCACTCGTTAGTGGTCGCCTCAATCAGGCGATCCAAATCATCGCGCGAGGGCCTTGTATACCCGTTTAGGGGCGCGGGTCCAGTCCCTTTTGGTTCCGGACCAAGAAGTTGGCGATAGGTTTTTTCGTTCGCATCGGCCTCACGCTGAGCGCGTTCAAGCTCTTGGGCGGTGGTATCGAAAATTTCGTCAGGTGCCATGCGCATAATAAGGAACGCGCCTTCTTCCAGAACCGGGCGGGTGCGGGCATCGCGGACCCAGTCGGGTTGCGAATCTGCCGGCAGCAACCAGGACAGGGATAGAAAGCCGATACAAACGATCAACGCCCCGCGCAGAAGCCCGAAAACGAAGCCAAGCGTGCTATCAAGGCTGTCCAGGCCGGAATTCTGAACCGCCCGGCCGATCCGGCCACTGATGAACGAGAAAATCAAAAACGAAATCAGAAACAGGCCAACCCCGGTTGCCAGATCGGCAATCAGTTCAGACGGGATCAGTTCGCGCACATAGGGACGTGCAACCGGATAGCCATAAAGTGCGACAAGCCCGGCCCCGACCCAGCCCATCATCGACAGGGTTTCGTGGATAAAACCGCGGAAAAAGGCAAAGATCCCCGAGATCAGCAGAATGCCGACAACAATCAGGTCAAACACATCACGTGCGCCAAGATCGGGCAGGGCGGAGAAATCCATCTATTCGTAAACCTTGTTCGTCAGTCCGGGTGGCGGAGTGCGTTACTGTGAAGGCGTTTAGTACATGCCTTCGCGCGGACGCACCTTGTCGCGGACATCGTCGCCGAAGAGGTTTACCAAATCCTGAAGATGGCCGATTTCGGTCTGATTGAGGCCCTTGATCGCGAACTTCTTCTTGCCCTGTGTGCCATTCTTGGGGGTATAGGCATTGCCAAAGCCAAGTTTGGTCGCTTCTTTCAGTCGCGATTCGAGTTGTCCGACCGGGCGGACTTCACCCGAAAGGCCGATTTCACCAACAATCACGGTCTCGGCCGGAACCGGCGCATCGGCAACAGCGGAAATCAACGCTGCCGCAACCGCCATGTCGGCTGCGGGCTCACCAACCCGCAAGCCGCCGGCAACGTTAAGGTAGACATCAAACTGGCTGAGCGGCAGGCCACACCGGGCATCAAGCACCGCCAATATCATGTTCATGCGCGCAGAATCCCAGCCAACAACCGCACGACGCGGGGTAGCGAGGGCCGATTGCGCAACAAGCGCCTGAATTTCCACAAGCATCGGGCGCGTGCCCTCAAGCCCGGCAAAGACCGCCGTGCCGCTGACCGGCGAATCACGATCTGCCAGAAACAGCGCGGATGGGTTGGGAACCTCGACCAAACCGGCATCGCCCATTTCAAACACACCGATTTCATCGGTCGCACCAAAACGGTTCTTTACCGCGCGCAAGATACGGAACTGGTGACCGCGTTCGCCTTCAAAATACAGAACCGTATCGACCATATGTTCAAGAACACGCGGACCGGCGATCTGGCCTTCCTTGGTGACATGGCCGACCAGCAGCACGGCAAAGCCCTTGCGCTTGGCAAGGCGGATCAGTTCCAGCGCACATGCACGGACCTGCGACACCGTGCCCGGTGCGCTATCAAGGGTGTCCGCATACATGGTCTGGATTGAGTCAATAACCACCACGTCATGGTTGCTCGCTTCCAGCGTGGTGATGATATCGCGCAGGCTGGTGGCGGCGGCAAAGTCGACCTTGGATTTTTCAAGGCCCAGACGGGCGGCGCGCATGCGGACCTGATCAACGGCTTCCTCGCCCGAGATATAGGCGCATTTGTGTTTGGCTGCCATGGCCCCAACGGCCTGCAAAAGGATGGTCGATTTACCAATCCCCGGATCCCCGCCGACAAGAAGGGCGGAACCTGGTACAAGCCCGCCACCACACGCACGGTCCAGTTCGGCGATGCCACTTATGATGCGTTTGGGGCTGGCACTTTCACCTTCAAGGGCGACAAAATCGATGGTCTTGCCTTTGGCACCCCCGGCAATGCCGCCAGTGGCCTTGGGGCCGCTTTCAACGCGTTCTTCCTCGATGCTGTTCCATTCGCCGCAGCCGTCGCAACGTCCGGTCCATTTGCGGTACTCGGCACCACAGTTCTGGCAGATGAAACGGCTTTGGGTTTTGGCCACAGAATGCTCCGCAGATCAAAGAAGTGTCAGTAAGGGCGATGTCGGTCAGACAGTGCTCAGAGATGCTTGAGATCAAGTTCAAGCGGACCTTCGATATCACCGGCAACGAATTGTTGCAAATAGGGGTTATCGGCGTCGTCAATATCGGCAACCGGACCATCCCAGATAATCTTGCCCTGATACAGCATGGCGACGCGATCAGCGATCTTGCGCGCACTGGCCATATCGTGGGTGATGGTCATCGCACTGGCACCAAGTTCACGGGTGCATTTGACGATAAGGTCATTGATGACGTCGCCCATGATCGGGTCTATGCCGGTGGTCGGTTCGTCAAAGAACAGGATTTCCGGCTCCGTCGCGATGGCACGGGCCAGACCGACACGCTTTTGCATGCCGCCCGAAAGCGATGCCGGGGACATGTTTGCAATATCAGCCGCCAGACCGACATCCTCAAGCCGCGCAATCGCAAGATCGCGGGCCTTGGCGGCTTTCATGCCCTGACCTTCGATCAGGCCAAAGGCAACATTTTCCCACACGGTCAGTGAGTCAAAAAGGGCGGCTCCCTGAAACAGCATGCCGGTTTTCGCCAGCATCTCATCACGTTCAGTGCGCGATGCCGTGGTCATCTCAACACCATCGACCTTGATGGAGCCCTGATCCGGGGTAAGCAGGCCCAGAACGCATTTTAGAGTTACCGATTTCCCGGTGCCGGATCCGCCTATGATGGCAACCGATTCACCCTTGGCGACATCAAGGTCGACACCCTGAAGCACCTTTTTCGGGCCAAAGCCCTTGTGAACGTCGCGAAGCGATATCTTGGCTGTGCTGCTCATGATCCTGTCAACCGACCCTTATCGCGTGAAGAACAGTTCGGTGACGATATAGTTCGAAATCAGGATCAGGATGGAGCTTGAAACAACCGCATTGGTCGTTGCCTGACCAACACCCTGCGCGCCACCTCGCGAATGATACCCGTGATAGCAGCCCATCAGTGTGATGATAAAGCCAAACACGGCGGCCTTCACAAGACCCGAAACCACATCAAGCTGTTCAAGATACTGGAAGGTATTGCGGATATAGGACCCGTCATTGAAGCCAAGCTTGTTCACGCCCACCAGATAGCCGCCCATAACCCCGATAATATCGCCGATCAGAACCAGAACCGGCAGGGTGATCAGGCCGGCAATCACACGCGGCACGACCAGATATTTAAACGGATTGGTCGAAAGGGTCACCAGCGCGTCGATCTGTTCAGTCACACGCATGGTTCCGATTTCTGCAGCAATCGCGGCACCAACGCGGCCAGCAACCATGAGGCCCGCCAAAACCGGCCCCAGTTCGCGGGTCATTGAAATAACAACCACGGTCGCAACCGCACTTTCGGCCGAAAACCGCGAGAACCCGGAATAGGATTGCAGCGCCAGAACCATCCCGGCAAACAGCGTGGTCATCGCCACCACCGGCAAGGAGAAATAGCCGATTTCACGCATCTGTTTGAAGATCAGGCGGAAATAGATCGGTGGTGTGACCATGTGGCCGATGGTGCGTCCCGCAAATACCGTGACGCGACCGACAAGGGCCAAAAAGGTCAGAAACATATGGCCAACCGGCGCAAAGATCGGCATCTGTACTTCGAAGTCCCCTGTTATCGACCTGCCGGAATTTTCTGGCTGGCTCTTATGATTTAGCTCTCTGTATAAACCCGCCGATAGCGATGTCCAAGAGAAGTTAGAATTTCATAACCGATTGTACCAGCAGCAGATGCAACGTCGTCAACCGTCATCTTGTCATCAAGAAGCGGCACCATATCCCCGGCCTTGAGCGGTTTGCCCGGAAGGTCGGTAATGTCGACGGTGATGGCGTCCATCGAAACGCGCCCGACATAAGGGACTTCGTGCCCCTTGATAATCAGTTTTCCCGAATTCGATAGCGAGCGCAGCCAGCCATCAGCGTAGCCAAGCGCAATGGTGGCAATTTTCGATTTGCGTTTTGCCTTCCAGGTGCCGCCATAACCAACGGCCTGATTTTCATCAAGCTCACGCACCTGAAGGACCTTGACCTTAAGGTTTACGACAGAACGCATCGGGTTGGTGGTTTCCGGGGTCGGGTTGCCGCCCCAAAGCGCGATACCCGGACGGCAGAATTCAAGATGGTAATCGTCATTGCGGAAAATAGCCGACGAGTTACAGAAGCCACGCGGCGCCGGGGGCAGGCGTCGGTACCATTTCATGAACAGATCATACTGTTCCTTGGTTACCGGGTTTTCGGCCTCGTCGGCTGCGACCGGATGGGTCATGTAGCCAGCTTTTTCAAAGCCGTATAGCAGCGATGAATAGCGATCGACCAGTTCGCTGACCTCGCGCGGGGTCAGGCCAAGGCGGCTCATGCCCGTATCAAGATGGATAAAGGCCGGGGCCGGACGTTCATATTCGCGGCAAAGATTTGACCAGCGTTCGATCTGTTCAAGGTCATTGAGGACCGGGATGACGTCATTTTCGATAAAGAACGCTTCGTCACCGGGCAAAACGCCATTGAGGACCGCAATCCGTCCGCCGCCGCGCAAAAGCGGGAAGAGTTCGGCTGCTTCGTTGGCCTGTGCAACAAAGAACAGGCGGCACCCCTGCTTTTTGAGAACCGGCACGATGGTTTCTGCGCCAAGGCCATAAGCATCGGCCTTTACCACGGCAGCACAGGTGCGTCCGGTATAACGCTTTTTCAGGGTGTGGTAGTTGTCGGCAACTGCTTTCAGATTGATTTGCAGTTCCGCACACTCGGCAGCACGGCCGACGGCGGGAAGAACGGTCATTCGTAATACCCCGTGGAATCCGTTGATGGAAAGGCGTGAACCTTATCCCTGTTCAAACTCTTCTTCTGTGTGATCGAGATCGCCAAACTTAGTGTAGTTCCCGTCGAAATACAGGCGCACGTTGCCCACCGGGCCGTGACGCTGTTTGGCAACAATAACCTCAGCGGTGTTATAGACGTGGTTCAAACGGTCCTGCCATTGCGCATAGCGTTCACCGAACTTGTCGGTGGCTTCTTCCGGGCGCTGGGCTGGCTCGGCACGTTCGAGATAGTACTGTTCGCGATAAATGAACATCACGACGTCGGCGTCCTGCTCAATCGAGCCGGATTCACGAAGGTCTGAAAGCTGCGGACGTTTGTCTTCGCGCTGTTCGACCGCACGCGAAAGCTGCGACAGGGCCAGAACCGGAACTTCAAGTTCCTTGGCAATGGCTTTAAGCATTCGGGTGATCTCGGAAACTTCCTGCACACGGCCATCGCCGCGGAAGTTTGTCGGCGGTGCCAGAAGCTGCAGGTAATCGACGACGATCATTGCAAGGCCGTGCTGGCGCTTCAGGCGGCGGCAACGGGTACGCAGCGTCGATACCGGAAGTGCTGGCGTATCATCAATATAAAGCGGAACGGTATTGAGTTCCTGGGTTGCCAGCAGCAAGCGTTCGAAATCCTGCTCGTTCAGGTCACCACGGCGCATGTTATCGCCAGAAACCTCTGCCGCCTGCGACAAAAGGCGACCGGCAAGCTGTTCTGCTGCCATCTCAAGCGAGAACACGGCAACCGCACCGGTTCGGGTTTCATCGCGGGTGTCTTCGCCTGCGGCCCGGTTCTGGTGTGATGCAATGGCGGCGTTAAAGGCCACGTTCATCGCAAGTGCGGTTTTACCCATCGACGGACGACCCGCAAGGATCAGCAAGTCAGACGGGTGCAAACCACCCAGCTTGCGATCAATGTCACGCAAACCGGTTGTCACGCCCACAACGCGCCCGGCGTTTTTGTAGGCGTGATCAATGTTTTCATAGGCCTTGGCAAGGGCAGGGCCAAAGGCGACAAAGCCCGATTCCGCAGAACCGGCAGTCGCCAGCGAGAACAGTTTCTGTTCGGCTTTTTCGATCTGGTTGGTGGCGTCGGTATCAAGTTCGTACTGATAGGCTTCGTTGACGACTTCTTCGCCAAGCTCGATCAGTTCACGACGCAAATACAGATCATAGACCAGCTGACCATAGTCACCGGCATTGATCACCGAAACCAGATTGTTTGAAAGTTCGGCCAGATATTGCGGGCCGCCGATTTCGGCAAGATGTTCGTCCTGCTTGAAATAGGCTTTGAGCGTGACCGGGTTTGCAAGCTGGCCCCGTTCGATCAGCTTTCCGCAGGCCTCGAAGATGCGCCCGTGCCGCCCGTCGGCAAAATGCTCGGGGCGCAAAATATCGGACACGCGCTCGTAGGCGGCGTTGTTATTAAGGATTGCGCCAAGAAGGGCTGCCTCCGCCTCAAAATTGTGCGGCGCCATGCGTTCGAGCACCATTTCGGCGTCGTCACCACGGTCCGGTTCAAGCGGGGCAAACAGGGCATCTAAATTGGGATCTGTCATGGGCCGAAAAGGTAGCAGGCATCCGCATATGCGCAAAGAGTTAATCGCGCTTGCTCATAGCCGGTATTCCGCCAGCGCAGAGGTCGCGAATGCTGCAGGCTCCTGAAATGCTTTGAAAAAAATCGACGGGCTTTGGCGTCAGGGCAAAAGAAAACGGCACATCCTTTGGGATGTGCCGTTTTCAAATGGTTCGAAGAACCCGCAATTAAGCGTTGGTTTCTTCTTCGTCTTCCGAAGCAGCTTCGAGTGCTTCTGCAACGTCTTCGGGAACTTCTTCTTCGAAGAGTTCTTCAGCGGCTTC
>NZ_DBGS01000037.1:0-7810 GCF_002295455.1 Thalassospira sp. UBA848
CCTGAGCCAAAACCGGAACCCGTTCCCGAGCCGAAGCCCGAACCTGCGCCGAAACCCGAACCGGTTCCAACGCCTGAGGTCAAAAAAGAGCCGGAGCCAGAACCGCAGCCAACAGAACTTGCCGCCGTAAAACCGACAAGCAAGCCGACACCGCCCAAGCCGGAACCGGTCAAAAAACCGGAGCCGAAAAAGGAAGAGCCGAAGAAACGCGACCTGATGAGCGTTCTTAAGGATGTCAGCAAGCTTAAGGAAACATCGGAGGCGACATCTGAACCGCAGCCTGACGAGGCGCCGCAGGAAAATGCCAGCGAGGTTGTGGCAACGCGGCTTGATGCCAATCTGACCATGAGCGAGCTTGATGCCGTGAAACGTCAGATTGAAAAATGCTGGAGCCCGCCGGCAGGTGCCAAGGAAGCAGGCAACTTTGCAGTGGAAATTCATGTCAGCGCAAACCCGGACGGAACCGTCCGTCAGGCGCGGATTAGCAACCGCAGCGACATCCAGGGCGATACTTCCCGCCGTACGATTGCGGAAAGCGCGCTTCGAGCAGTGCTAAATCCGCAATGCAGTCCTCTAAAACTGCCGCTGGATAAATACGAAATGTGGCGCACATTCACGTTCAATTTTGACATGCGTGAAATGCTGGGCCTTTAAGGATAAACTCCTGATACGCATGGAAAAGAGTGAGGCAGGATGACGATCAAGACCAACGCAATAAAACGATTTTGGGTAACACGCAGTGTCGCGGCACTGTGCGCCCTTGCCGTTGTCGCTGGCCTGAATGTCGGGTTCATGTCGCCAGCACAGGCGGAACTCCGGATTGATATTACCCGGGGTGAACTGAAACCGATGCCAATTGCCGTCACCCGCTTTCCGGGCGAAGGCGTTGCCGAAACCGAGATCGGTCAGAACCTGACACAGGTTATCGCCGCCGATCTTGAACGTTCGGGGCTGTTTTCACCAATCGATGAAAAGGCATTCATTCAAAGTGCCGCGTCATTGGCGGTAAACCCGAACTTTGCAGAATGGCGCGCGATCAATGCCCAGGCGTTGGTCAATGGCCGTGTCGTGACCGAACCAAACGGTCTCCTGCGGGTTGAGTTCCGTCTTTGGGATGTCTTGGCCGAAACCCAGATGTCGGGTGTGGCCTATCGTACGCAGCCCAACAACTGGCGTCGTATCGCGCACAAGATCGCCGATGAGATTTATAAGCGTATCACCGGTGAAACCGGCTATTTCGATACGCGCGTTGTGTATGTTTCTGAAAGTGGTCCGGCAGATAACCGGACCAAACGTCTGGCCATCATGGACCAGGATGGTGCCAATCACCGCTTCCTGTCCGATGGCCGGTTCCTTGTGCTGAACCCGCGCTTCTCGCCGACAGCACAGGAAGTGGTTTACATGTCGTATTTCAACGACAAGCCGCGCGTCTATGTTTTGGATATTGATAGTGGCGAACTGGAACTGCTGGGTGATTTTCCGGGGATGACGTTTGCGCCCCGATTCGCGCCAGACGGGAACTCGGTTGTGATGTCACAAGCGCTTGACGGGAACAGTGAGATTTATGGACTGGACCTGCGCACGCGTGAAAAGCGTCAGCTGACGCGTCATCCGGCCGTGGATACGTCGCCTTCCTATTCGCCTGACGGTTCGCGCATTGCGTTCAACTCCGACCGCAGTGGGGCACAACAACTTTATGTGATGAATGCGGATGGTAGCGGCGCACAACGGATCAGTTTCGGTGGCGGGCGTTATGCCACACCGGTCTGGTCGCCGCGCGGTGACCTGATTGCATTCACCAAATCTGAAGGAGGTCGTTATTATATCGGCGTCATGCGGCCAGACGGCAGTGGAGAAAGGCTGCTGGCCGAAGGGTACCTCGTAGAGGGACCAACATGGGCGCCGAACGGTCGAGTTTTGATGTACTACCGCCAGCACCCGTCCAGGGACGGGACCAAGGATCGCTATCGCTTGTATTCGATTGATCTTACCGGTTATAACGAACGAGAGATCGTTACACCGGCGGATGGGTCGGATCCAGCATGGTCACCCTTGATTCCCTGATATCTCAAGAGTATAGTCATCGCGAAGCACTGAATGCGATTCGCTTTAATCGCGGGCATTTTCGGTGTCGCGAGACATGGAAAACACCAACCTCGGGCGAATGCGTCCGGTGTTAAGGGGAAAACTTAAATGAAACTTCGTATTCTCAGCGTTTTTGCTGCTGCCGCACTTCTGGCTGCATGTGAAACTGCACCTGATAGCACGGCGACCACTGGTGGCGACGGTGCAAGCACTTCTTCTAGCGCGTCGACCACGACCTCTCTGTCTGAAGACAGCCCAGAGTGGTTCGCTGTCAATGTTGGTGACCGCGTCTTCTTTGGCTTCGACAAATACGATCTTGCCGGTGAAGCACGTCGCACCCTGGAACTGCAGGCTGCTTGGCTGAAGAAATATCCGCAGTACAAAGTTGTTGTTGAAGGTCATGCCGACGAGCGCGGCACCCGTGAATACAACCTTGCACTCGGCGAACGCCGCGCAAACTCGGTCAAAGATTACCTGATCGCACTGGGCATTGACCCGTCGCGCATCGAAACGATTTCTTACGGCAAAGAGCGCCCGGTTGCTCTTGGCCATGACGAAGAAAGCTGGGCGAAAAACCGCCGCGCTGTTTCGGTTATCCGTTAAGCGCGTGCAGGTGAAAGCCTGACTTGACGATCAAGGCGCCTGTCCCGCTCGGGGCAGGCGCCTTATTTTTGCCGCCTGAAAATGTTTGAAAGTCACGACATGAGTTTTCATAGTGGACTTTCAAAGACTGAATTGACGACAAAGGACCCGCAAATGATCCGTGTTCGATCCGCCATTTCGCCAAGAAGCCGGCCCCAAAGCCGCAACGTCATCATGGCCCTGGCCATTGGCGCTGTATTTGGCATGACATCACTCGGGTCTCAGCCGGTTCATGCACAAGACGCCAATATGTCGCGCCAGGTCGAGCAACTGCGCAAGGACCTCGATCTGTTGCAGCGCTATGTCTATCGTGAAGGCACCGGTGATGCCGCACAGGCCGCTGCGTCGTCATCTGGTGGCGGGGCCTCAACACCGGCGGCTGCACGCCAGCAAGTCCAGATCAGTGATCTGGAACGCACCACCAGCCAACTGACCGGACAGCTCGAACAGTTCGACTTCCGCATTCGCAAGATGGAAGACCGTCTGGAACGTCTGGTTGCCGATATTGATTTCCGCCTCAGCCAGCTTGAAGGCGGTGTGGTTTCGACAAATGGCACGAACGCCGAAGGTACAGCGGCCCCACAGGCAACGGGCACTGCTGCACAAGGCACCAATGCAGCCCCGACTTCCGGTCAGGGCGGGGCAGGTAGTGGTGAAACGCTAAATGATCGTGGCACCAAACTGTTTGGCGTGATCGAAAACGAAGGTCAGCCGCCGCAAATTCCAAGCGGGACGGCAGCCTCCAATAGCGCGGCACCGACCCAAAGTGCGGCGGCAACCGCCAGCACCCCCGAAGAACAATACCGCGAGGCCTTTGGTCTTTTGCGTAAACAGGATTTCCAGGCCGCCGAACAGGCACTTGGCAACTTCGTGGAAAACCATCCCAACGATCCGTTGGCTGGCAACGCGCAATATTGGCTGGGTGAAACCTATTATGTGCGTGGTCAGTATGAAAATGCCGCCATCGCCTTTACCGAAGGGTTCCAGACCTATCCCGACAGCACCAAGGCACCGGACAATCTTCTGAAGCTCGGCATGTCGCTGGCAAATCTTGGCAAGAACGAAGATGCCTGCACGGCCTTCAGTCACCTGATCGACAATTTCCCGAACGCATCGAATGTTGTTCTGGATCGTGCCCGTCAGGAAAGCAACAACCGCGGTTGTCCGCAGTAATTCAGTCCAATGATCGGCAACGTTACGTCATCATATGATCGGAATACGGCGTCCAGTGGAACTCCACTGGACGCCGTTGTCTTTAATGAGTTGATGGTGTCCTTTGCGCCGTTTGAAGCCAATCCGCAACTCCTTGTCGGGGTTTCCGGCGGGGCAGACAGCATGGCGCTTGCCCTTTTGGCCCATGACTGGTGTCAGGCGCGAGGTGGGCGTGTGGTTGCTGTTACCGTTGATCACGGTCTGCGCAAGGCGGCCGCGGACGAGGCGCGCTGGGTCGCAAACGAACTTGCCCGATACGGCATTGAACACATCACCAGGGTCTGGCAGGGCCCAAAACCGACCGGGGCGGTACAGGAAAAGGCCCGACAGGCCCGCTACCGGATTTTTGACGACCTGATGCGCGACACCGGCATTTTCCATCTGCTGATTGCCCATCACGCCAATGATCAACGCGAAACCATTGCCATGCGTCAGGAACGCGGGGCAACGCCACTTGGTCAGGCCGGGATGTCCACCCGTCGCTATTTGCGCAATGGGCGTCTTCTGCGGCCACTGCTTGGCATTCCCAAAACGGATCTGATCGCAACCCTGATCAAACGGGGACAGCCATGGATAGAAGACCCGTCCAATATCGATAACACCTATGAGCGCGTGCGTGTGCGCAAGGTGCTTGGAACCAGGCCAGCCTCTGATTTCGAAACAGGGCAACGTACCGCCATCCGTCTTGCCGAAGAACAGCAGATTGGTCGTATGTTGGCCGCTGCCGTCACCCTGCATTCCAATGGTGTGGCAATCATTGACCCGAAGGTACTCCTTGCTGCCAGTGGCGTTGCCGATACGGCAATTCACGCGCTGGGGCAGGTGGTGCGAACAATTGGCGGGGCAGCTTACATGCCAGCGCGCGACAAGCTGCACGGGGCGATGGACCGCCTTGCCAAGGACAATACTGCGCGCATCAGTTTGGGCGGTTGTGTGTTGCATGGCCGCAAAGGCATGATTTGCGTCTATCGCGAATTTGGACGCATGGCACAGGACGCAATGGCGCTGGATACAGAATCGTGCCCCAAATCTGTGCGTGTGCGCTTTGATAATCGCTTTGAATGGCAGGCCGATGCAGCGGCTTTGTCGGCGCAAACCGGGCTTTGGATCGGGCCGCTTGGTCTTTGTGATGTGTTTCACACGAAGTCTTTTCGCAGTGCATTGCGTGAAATTGCACCATTTATTGGTAATTTACCGCGCGCAGCCCTTGCATCCATGCCTGCACTCTACGATAAAGAAGGCTTGTTATCCGTTGGCGGGCTTGAGGTTTCGGAGCTTTCCGACGTACTATCCGCCGCCGGTTGCGAACGGCCTCTGGGCAGGGGCCAGATCGCATCAGGTGGCAGTTGGCAGTTTGCGCCGCAAGTACCTTTGTGGGAAAGTGGTTTCAAATCGTCACCGAAACCCGACAACCTACTTGCGTAAGCGGGGCTTATGACTATTTGTTTGTCAGACCCTGCGCAGGAAGTTTTGCGTCACGGCACACACAAATTGCGACCAGTAGCTTGGAATGAATATGGGAAAAAATCTCGCACTGTGGGTTATTATCGCCATCCTTTTGGTGGCGCTGTTTAACCTGTTTCAGTCGCCCTCCGGACGGTCCAGTCAGTCGTCGCTGGCATTTTCGGACTTCCTGGCCGAAGTGGATTCAGGCCAGATTTCCGAAGTCACCATCCAGGGCAACAACCTGACTGCAGAAACGCGCGACGGTCGCTCTGTTAATGTTTACACCCCGGATTATCCGAACCTCGTTGAAAAGCTGAATGACAAGGGCGTGCGCATCATCGCACAGCCTGAACAAAGCCTGTCTCCGTTGATGAGCGCTTTGATCAGCTGGTTCCCGATGCTTCTGATCATCGGTGTCTGGATCTTCTTCATGCGTCAAATGCAGGGCGGTGGCGGCAAGGCCATGGGCTTTGGCAAGTCCAAGGCCAAGATGCTGACCGAGAAGTCCGGCCGCGTGACCTTTGAAGACGTTGCCGGTATTGAAGAAGCCAAAGGCGAGCTTGAAGAAGTCGTCGACTTCCTGCGCGATCCGCAGAAGTTCCAGCGCCTTGGCGGTAAAATCCCCAAAGGCATGCTGCTTGTCGGTCCTCCGGGGACTGGTAAAACGCTTCTGGCGCGTGCGATTGCTGGCGAAGCAAACGTTCCGTTCTTCACCATTTCGGGTTCTGACTTCGTTGAAATGTTCGTTGGTGTCGGTGCATCGCGTGTGCGTGACATGTTCGAACAGGGCAAAAAGAACGCACCTTGCATCATCTTCATCGATGAAATCGACGCTGTGGGCCGCCATCGTGGTGCCGGTCTTGGCGGCGGTAACGATGAACGCGAACAAACGCTCAACCAGCTCCTTGTCGAGATGGATGGTTTCGAAGCCAACGAAGGCGTGATCCTGGTGGCTGCAACCAACCGTCCGGACGTTCTGGACCCGGCATTGCTGCGTCCCGGTCGTTTTGACCGTCAGGTCGTCGTGCCGAACCCGGATCTGGAAGGCCGTGAACGCATTCTGGGTGTCCATGCGCGTAAAGTTCCGCTGGGCCCGGATGTTGAACTGCGCACCGTTGCACGTGGTACCCCGGGCTTCTCGGGTGCTGATCTTGCAAACCTTGTCAACGAGGCAGCTTTGCTTGCAGCCCGTCTTGGCAAGCGCGTTGTCACCATGGCCGATTTCGAAAACGCCAAGGATAAAGTCATGATGGGGGCTGAACGTCGCTCCATGATCATGACCGATGACGAGAAGAAGCTGACCGCCTATCACGAAGGTGGCCACGCACTGGTTGCACTTCATACGCCTGCATCCGATCCGATCCACAAGGCCACCATCATCCCGCGCGGTCGCGCTCTGGGTATGGTGATGCGTCTGCCGGAACGTGATCAGGTGTCCAAGTCCTATGAACAGCTGATCTCCGACCTTGCGGTTGCCATGGGTGGCCGCGTTGCCGAGGAAATCATCTTTGGCAAGGACAAGGTCACCACGGGGGCATCTTCGGACATCAACATGGTGACGCAATATGCGCGCAAGATGGTGACCGAGTGGGGCTTCTCCGACAAATTGGGTAACGTCAAATATGTTGATAACCAGGAAGAAGTCTTCCTTGGTCACAGCGTTGCCCAGCACAAAAACGTTTCGGAAAAAACCGCGCAACTCATTGACGAGGAAGTCCGTCGTTACTCTGACGAGGCTTATGAATTCGCCAAGCGCGTTCTGACCGAACATCTTGATGACCTGCACAAACTTGCCAAAGGTCTTCTGGAATATGAAACCCTGTCGGGTAGTGAAATCGACGCGTTGCTGCGCGGCGAGGAAATCAACCGTCCGGGCCATTCTTCCGGTGGCGGCAAGGATGCCGGTGGCGGACGCCGTTCGACGGTGCCCAGCTCCGGTGGTGCACGCAAAGACAACCCTGGTGACGGCGGCGGGGACCTTTCCCCGGAACCGCAACCGGGAAGCTAACAGAAAGAGACTGATGGACGAGATCAAACGATCGGTCCTGCGAAGCCCCGCCGATGTGCGGGGCTTTGCCGATTTTGAAGGACCGCTTTACTACGCACCGACCGGTTTCATCGACCATGCTGATGATCCCAATACCTTGCCACTCGCCGGATCACGCCGGGGCTTTTCCGCGCTTGAAATCATCCGTCGTCGCGAAGGCGGCGGTGCTGAAAGCATGATCCTGCCATTGCTTGCCCTTGAAGGCTGGGTTCAGAACAGCGGCCGTGTGGATGAAATCAATGCTGTACTTGATCGGCTGATGGCCAAGCGCCCGGATTATGCCGGACTTGATATGGCATCCTGCCATGTGATGGGCATTATCAATGTCACGCCTGACAGTTTTTCTGATGGTGGCGACTACAATACGACCGAACAGTC
>NZ_DBGS01000037.1:8196-14691 GCF_002295455.1 Thalassospira sp. UBA848
CCGGGGGCCGATGACGTTTCCGAGGACGAAGAAATTAACCGCGTCGTTCCGGTCATCCGCGAACTCGCTGCCAAGGGGCATGTGGTTTCAATTGATACCCGCCATGCAACCGTCATGGAGGCCGCAATTGAAGCCGGAGCTGCAATCATCAATGATGTTACCGGCCTTGAAGGCGATGAACGTTCCATGGAAGTTGCTGCCGCATCGGGCAAGCCTGTCATGCTGATGCATATGCAGGGCGAACCCGGCACCATGCAGGCAGACCCGCAATATGACTGCGCGCCGCTTGATATCTATGACTATCTGCTCGATCGCATCGAAAGCTGCGAGCGGGCTGGTATTTCACGCGATCGCATCTGCATTGATCCGGGCATCGGCTTTGGCAAGACGCTGTCGCATAATCTTGAACTTCTGTCGCGTCTTGCCATCTTCCATGGTTTGGGCTGTCCGATCCTGCTGGGCACGTCGCGCAAATCGTTCATAGGCAAAATTGATCCCAAGGCGGATCCCAAGCAACGTCTTGGCGGATCGATTGCCTCTGCGGTTAACGGATGGCGTCATGGCGTTCAGATGATCCGCGTGCATGATGTTCCCGAAACAGTACAGGCCATCTCGGTCGCAAGCTCCACGGCGGTTGTATAATGGTGTGCGACGGGTATCGTCTGCACGTATAACTTGTCTTCTGCCAAGCATCGTTTAAAACAAGGCCCGCCACCGGTTTATGCGTTGCATATTACCAGTGGCGGGCCTTTTGCATTGGGGGGACGGGATTCTGGCATTTTCTGACCATTCATGGTTGGGGCTTGCAGAATTGGCACAATGGTCACATACCTTTGGGTATTAAGTAAAAGTGGCACCAAAGTCACAATTTAAGGTTGGACAAACAAGCGAACGCGAAGGTCTTTATATGAACGAGATTGGCAGAGCGGCGCAGTCGGTTCCCGACGATGCGGCGTCTGGCTGGAATGCAATGGCACACTGTGTTTACGTCGTGGAAGACAACACGGACCTTAACAAGGATCTGTGCGAGTATCTTGAGATGTGCGGTTTGGAAGTAGTCGGCTGTGAAACCGGCGCTGCTTTCTATCGTGCGCTCGACGCGCGCAAACCCGATGCTGTCATTCTTGATATCATGCTGCCGGATGCAGACGGTTATCAGCTGGCACAGCATGTCCGCAAGACCGTCGATTGCGGTATCATGATGCTGACCTCGCTTTCCGGGATGGACTATCACCTTACCGGTTACAAATCCGGTGCCGATGTTTATCTGACCAAAGACAGCCCGCTTTCGGTGATTGAGGCAGCCCTCAAGCCGCTCCTGCGTCGTGCATCACGGGGCGAGGATGAGACGCCAGATGAAACGACCCCTGACGATCACTGGGTCCTTGATCTTCTTAACTGGACGTTGCGCAATCCTGACGGCACCGAAGCCAAGCTCACCGCGACCGAACGTACAATCATCAAGCTTCTGATCGAGGCCAATGGTGCGTGGCTGACGCGTCCGGAAATTGTCGAGGCGCTCGGCAAGGCCGACACGGCCGAAAATTGCCGCAACCTTGATACAGCCATTCGCCGTGTTCGCCAGAAGATCGTCAAGGAAATTGGCGAAGAGTTACCGGTGCGGACCGCCTATGGGCGTGGTTACGCCTTTGCCTCACCAGCCACCGTTTCCGGTGAGGCTGAGGCGTCCTGACGCCCCACACTTTCCACGACAGATCATGAAGCCGGTTGTGCGGTACCGCCAAACTGGTGATGTCGCGCTATTCACTTGGCAGAATCAGGCAAAGCTCGATACCTGTGCCGCCGCGGTCACGCAGGGTAATGGAACCGCCGTGGGATGCGACAATGCGTTGTGAAATGTTCAGTCCGAGTGCGCGACTCAGGGCCTGTGTTTCCATATCACGTCTGAATAGGGCATCCGCGATCAGACCGATCTCGGTGTCGTCCAGTTCGTCGCCGCTGCACGGGATTCTGATTTCGACCAGTGTTTCTTTTGGCCTATAGAGGTTGATGTGTATTGGCCTGCCATGCGCAAAGCGCCGGGACGTCTCGATCAGGTTGGTGATGGCCAACGCCATCAATGTTTCGTCGATGAAAACCTCGGCACCGGCTGTTTCATGGCATGTCACCAGGATTTCTGCACCTTCACGGGTGGTTTGCGCGGCAAATTCCGCAAGGAAGCGATCGATCTGGACTGTTGTTCGTTCAAGCGACAGGTCGTGCGTATCAATGCCATCCTTGCTCAGGAAAACATCCACCAGTCGGGCCAGTTTCCGCGCCTGAAGCTGAATGCGCTGCAAACGTTCAAGAACATCCCCCCTGTGGTTTTTAAGGCGCAGCATCAGCATTTCAGATGACCGCTGGATCACGGCAAGCGGGGTGCGGAATTCATGTGACAGCATTGAAATCAGGTTGCGCTGTTCTTCAACCAGATTGGTGGTTTCTGCCGCCCTGATTGTCATCACCCGGCGTTCTTGATCCAAATAGGACAGACGTGCCGCCATCAGGATTGCCATCCCGGTCAGGTGAAACAGCAAGGTAAACTGATGAAGCTCAAGTCGGGCAGGCGTCGCATCAATTAATCCGCTGTGCGACAGTTGAAGAAGCACGGCCGGGCCCGTCGGCAGAACAAGCAAAATCAGATACGCCCAGTTAAGCCAGTTCCGCCAATCCTGGACCGCACGGATCGCCAGAAAAACACACATCAGAATCATGAATGCCGAATGGCTCGGGACAATATAGGTGCCAAAAACGGTATAGAGGTCGTTTGTTGAGCTGACAACAAAGCCAAAAATGACACATGCATAGGCGATGCCGAACAGGTAAAGCGGCAGCATGCGTTTTCTAAGCTCGACGATATGCATCCACAGCAACACGGTGCCGCAATAGGAAATGATATTTATCACGCCAAGAAGCAGATCATTTATCCATGGCAGCTCGGGGCGCAAAACGCCAAGCGCGATACCATTCACAATGGCAACTGTTGTACCCACCGCGGCGACCCATACACCATAGGTGGCGACAATTACGTCACGCAGCATCAGGCCAAGCGCCAGATAAGCCAGCCCCAGGGTCACAATCAGGCCAAAGAAAATATTGGTCGCGACGTTGCGCGTTGTCAGCGATGCGATCAGGTCGTTGGCAGGCCACAGCTTTAAGCGCAAAAGGTTTGCGCTGTTGCTCTCGACCCGGATGATCAAACGGTACTCACCCGGTTCAAGAACGGGTAAAGATGCAAGCTGTGCCGTGCCGGCAACCGGGCGTTCACTGGCAGGGATATTGTCGCCAAGCTTGACCTGCCAGATCGGTTCGCCCTGATCGGCCTTGAAAAGGTAAAGGTCAATAAAGTTCAAATAGCTTGGGCCAACTTCGATGGTCGGTGATTGCGCAAGTGTGCCTTCAATCCCAAGCTGGACCTGATGCCAGATGATATCGGTTGTATAGCCAAATGACGGAATGGCCGTTGTCTGCTCAAACGCACTTTGTGGCAGGCCCAGAATATCTTGCAGACCAAGTGACTGCGTGGCGTCAACATAGGACGACACATGGGGCGTCAGATCAATCGTGTCATTGAGCGGGGCTGCCACCATTGCGCGGTTTTTGCCGACGTCCTCGGCCCCGGATTGCGCATGGACAGGGGTGCTAGTCACTGCCATCGCAGCAAGCAGTATCAGGAAAGCCATCCGGGCCAACAGACGATTGCCCGCACTTGCGGTGGTTTTTGCCTGCGTAAATTTGTCGGAGATCAGCTTCATTCGTCTGTCTCCCTGTTGCTCGGCTTGCGTCTTGAACCGCCCATAACCCGCAAAAGGACGTCGTTGGTTTTTAAAACCGTCGCATCCTTGTTAAAGGGAAGTTTGATCAGGATGGTGGTGCCGCCTTTTTCGCCGACATTGACTGACAGGGACCCGTCATGTGCTTCAACGATGCGGCGTGTCAGATGCAGGCCAAGTCCGACCCCTTGTGTTTTTGCGGCTTCACGACCGCGATAAAACGCATTCAACACATTGCTGATGTCCTCGGCCGCGATGCCGGGGCCTTCGTCTACAACGCGGATATAGACATAGCCATTGGCCGATCTGTTACACGCGATCCAGACAGCCGCACCCGGCGCATATTTCCGCGCATTCTCGATCAGGTTGACGATGGCGCGTTCCAGAAGGATGCGGTCAATATCGACAATTGCGAACTCGGAATTGATCAGATTGACGTTCTGTCCGGGCACTTCGCGGTGACGCCGCGCAATCAGGTCTGCGAGAAAAGCGTCAATCGCCACCGGCTCGCGAGTGGTCGTAAAGGTCGCGCTATCAAGTGTGTCCTTGGTCAGAAACGCGTCGACAAGTCCGGATAACTGCGATGCATTATTTCGTATGGTGCCAAGCCTGCTATGAACAGCATCCTGTTCGCTGCTAAGATGCAGGCCCAGAATTTCAGAGGATCGCTGAATGATTGCCAGCGGCGTGCGAAATTCATGCGACAACATGGTGATGAATGCGCGTTGTTCACCGGCCAGCTGGCTGGCGCGCTGGTTCGATGCGGCGGCGTTCATTCGACGGTGGCTAAGCTTGTAGGTTCGCAACCCCATCGCGATGGCGATCATTGTCAGGTGAACCACCGAACTTGCCGAATAAATACTGGTGGTAACTGCGTTGACCGGTATCACGCCAACCAAAAGCAACAGATGCGCAATCACCGCCATTGTCGGAACGCCAAGCGCAACCATCAGAAAACTGTGTTCAAGCACCTTTTTCTGCCGGATTCCCAGATACACCAGATAGATCAGAAGCGTCGAAAGCAGGATTACATCTGGAATGAAAAACAGCTTGGCAAAGATGATATAGGCATCCGTTGTTGCGGTCAGGAACCCGAGACCGGCAAGGAACGAGAACGTGGTCATCACCCGGTGGAGCCATCGGTTATGCCGGTCAAGCTCGATAATATAGCTCCACATCGTAACACTTGTTGCAATCGCAAAGGCAGTGCCGGTTCCGGTCAGGAAGTCGCTTGTCAGATACCAGAGATCGGTGAACAGAAAATGTGCGTATCCCGAAACCCCGAAATTGATCAGAAACAGCGAGAAGATATAGGCTGAATACCAGGTGACGGCCTTGTCTGATGAAAGAACCCCAAGTGTCAGGTACACCCCGAAAGCGACCATAAGAATGCCGAGGTAAATCCCCTTGGGGAAGCTGTTGCGGCCGATATTGGCGATTTGCTCTGTTTCAGGCACCAGTTGCGCCTGAAAGATATGGGCGCTGTTTGTTTTGATCGCGATGGTCAGCCAATAGTCGCCGGGTAAAAGTTCCGGCCATTCCGACAGATGCAAGAGACCGCGCACATCATTCTTGCCTTTGGGCAATCTGTCGCCAACACGATCACGCCAGATAACCGCACGGGTATCTTCCTTGACGATTGCCAGTTTGATGTCGTTCAAATAGGGCTGCCCCATCTCGATATAGGACTTTTCCTGCCCGCCCTGGTCGGTGTCTGAGACAGTGAACGCCGCACGATACCATACTGTATCTGGCGTATAGCCCGGACCTGCCGTGTTAAATACATCCTCAAACGCGTCATTCGGGATGTTTATAAGGTCGGCAGGAACATTGATCGTGTGGGGGGTGACCAAGCGCTGTAAAAATTGGCCAAGGATGATTGTACTTGTCGGCCCATTCATGCCGACACTGAAATGTTGTTGGCTTGTATGTGCTTTCGCAGGGTAGGGGGACATGGCAAGGCAGACAGCGATGACGATTGTCATAAAGCTAAATGCTGCCACCATCGAACGTAATTCGCGCAAAGCTCCCCCGAAAACAAACGCCTTCATCACATTCGTTTCTGATAGCGGGTTTTGACGCCAAGGTCATTGCTTTTATCAGAACTGTTTCATGTGACAGTGTTAACGGATTGGTCGCCAACTTGACGCTAGAATGTGGTGATTGCCGGTGGCAATGCGACGCCACTTTGATATAACCAGCATTCAGAATGGTTGGCAAAGGCAGGCATGCCTGCAAAGCAAGCAGAGATACAGAATATGAGCCGCAAATATTTTGGCACCGATGGCATCCGCGGAACCGCCAACACGGCCCCGATGACCGCCGAGGTTGCCCTGAAAGTCGGGATGGCCGCAGGCCACTACTTCACCCGTGGCGATCACCGCCACAAGGTCGTGATTGGCAAGGATACCCGACTGTCGGGCTACATGCTTGAACCCGCTCTTGTTGCCGGTTTTACCTCGATGGGGATGGATGTGATGCTGGTCGGCCCGATGCCGACCCCGGCTGTCGCCA
This sequence comes from Thalassospira sp. UBA848, assembly GCF_002295455.1. NCBI lineage: Bacteria > Pseudomonadati > Pseudomonadota > Alphaproteobacteria > Rhodospirillales > Thalassospiraceae > Thalassospira > Thalassospira sp. UBA848. Next base: position 14,484 of record NZ_DBGS01000037.1, read on the forward strand.
TGCTGACCAAATCAATGCGCGCGGATATTGGTGTGATGATCTCTGCGTCGCACAATCCGTTTCAGGATAACGGTATCAAGCTGTTTGGCCCGGACGGCTTCAAACTGTCTGACGAGGTAGAGCTTGAAATCGAGGCCCTGATGGAAAGTGATCTGTCAGGCAAGCTGGTTCCGGCCAATGCGCTGGGCCGTGCCAAACGCATCGATGA
>NZ_DBGS01000037.1:15080-60372 GCF_002295455.1 Thalassospira sp. UBA848
ATCGTGCTTGATTGCGCCCATGGTGCTGGATATTCCGTCGCGCCCAAGGTCCTGCGTGAACTGGGTGCGGATGTGATTGAAATTGGCACCAGCCCGAATGGCATGAACATCAATGATCAGTGTGGTTCGACCTATACCAAAACCATGTGTGACCGCGTGCTGGCCGAAAAGGCGGATGTCGGAATTGCCCTTGATGGCGATGCTGACCGCGTTCAGATGTGTGATGAAAAAGGCCATTTGATTGATGGTGATCAGTTGATGGGGCTTGTCGCAACCCATTGGAAGCGCACCGGTCAGCTGCGCGGCAATGCACTGGTCGCGACCGTCATGTCCAACCTTGGTCTTGAACGCTATCTTGAAAGAAACGATGTGCGTCTGATCCGTACCAAGGTGGGGGATCGCTATGTCGTTGAACAGATGCGTGCCCTTGATTGCAATGTTGGTGGTGAACAGTCCGGCCATATCGTGCTGTCGGACTTCGCATCAACCGGTGATGGCCTGCTGGCCGGTCTTCAGGTGCTTGCGGTACTTGCCAGCCGCGAAGGCCCCGTTTCCGAACTTAGCCGTGTGTTCGATCCGCTGCCACAGATCCTGAAAAACGTGCGCTATAGTGCGGGTTCCGATCCGCTGTCGCAAAGCAGCGTGATAGAGGCCATTTCCTCGGCGGAGCGTGCCTTTAACGGCGATGGCCGTGTCCTGATCCGTAAATCGGGCACCGAACCGTTGATCCGTGTCATGGCCGAAGGGGACGATGCGCTTAAGGTCGAACAGATCGTCGATGGTATCGTTGCTGAAATCACCGCCGTTGCCGGTTAAGTGAACATCGTGCGTCAAACCTGATTTTTGCAGGATAAGGAAGGGTTTCATGAAAGGTCGCGTCTTGATCATAGCCGGATCGGATTGTTCCGGTGGGGCCGGTATTCAGGCCGATATCAAATCGGTGACCGCCCTTGGCGGCTATGCGGCAACTGCGATCACGGCGCTTACGGTGCAAAATACCACCGGAGTCTTCGATGTCCTGGGCATTGATCCTGACATGATCGTTCATCAGGCCACCGTGACGATTGATGATATCGGCGCCGATGCGCTTAAAACCGGCATGCTGCATTCGGTCCCGGTGATTACTGCCGTGGCGGAATTTATCAAATCAAAGGCTGCAGGTATTCCGGTCGTTGTTGACCCTGTGATGGTTTCGCAAAGCGGTTCGCGCCTGCTGCAGGAAGACGCGGTCGAAGCCCTGATAACGCATATGGTGCCGCTGGCAACCGTCCTGACACCAAATATTCCCGAGGCAGAAGTACTATCAGGTATGAAAATCACCAGCGAAGGTGATATGATTGCTGCAGCGCACAAAATTGGTGATCTCGGTGCTGAGGCTGTCCTGATAAAAGGTGGTCACGCAGACGGGGATAAAATCGTCGATATCTTGTGGCGCCGGGATGGTGATGTCGAAGGCTATGAAGGCACGCGCATTCCGTCTGAAAATAATCATGGCACGGGCTGCTCGCTTGCAAGCGCCATTGCAACCGGGCTGGCACAGGGCATGGGGTTAAGTGACTCTGTGGCCCGCGCACGGGATTTCGTGCGTGAAGCCATCCGAACCGCGCCAGACTTTGGCAAAGGAAACGGTCCGCTAAACCATGCGCATCCTGTGACCGGTTGAGTCTCTCAACACGAATGTGACAGGACGCTGAAAGTTGGGACACTTGAGGTATGCCGGGCACATCGTTTTTCCATCAGGCGCGTAACAACGCCTGGTCAAATCACCGTTTGTATGGTGTCTGTCAGAAATTGACGGATCAGGAACTCGACACCAAGCGAACACCGTTTTCATCCTCCATTCTGCAGACTCTGAACCACATCCTGACCAATGACTGGTATTATCTTGATGCGCTGGTTGACGGCGGGCGCGGGCGGAGATGCTTTGCCGATGAAATGCCGTTTGCGGCCATTGATAAACTGGCCGCAGCCCAGCGGGATACGGATATGCGGCTGATGGCTTTTTGCGAGCAACTCAACGACAAGGACGCCATTCGCAGCGTCGAACTGGTCCGCGAAGATGCCAGCAAGACGCATGATACCGTGGGCGATATCCTGTCACATCTGTTTGTCTATCAAACCCATCAGCGCGGGCAGGTCCATGCTCTTCTGGCCGTCACCAGTCAGGCAGCGCCACCCCTTGATGACTATCATCTTGAATATGATACACCCTTCCCGGGGATCGATTTTTCCGCTTTGGGACGAAAAGGGGCCTAGAAGTGCCTAAGGGATACAAATGAATACACGAATGCTACGGCGCGCAATTCTGGCAGCCGGTATTGCGGTTCTGGCGGTGGTCAGTTTCGGAAACCCGCACCGTCATATCGCCGATCTTTTCTGGCCGAATGATGCCGCGCCCTGGGAACAGGTGACCGCTGTCTATGTCCCTGATGTCAGCCAACCCACCCGGATCAAGATATCCGAGGCCGCCTTTGACAATCTTGATGCCTGCCAAAGCCACGTCATGGCGCAAGCCGCCGAACACGGTGATCCGGATCTTCAAAAGGGCCGGTTTGAATGCGCCATCGGATTTTATGCAGACAAGGACGATGGCACAGGCGGCGAGTACCGCCTGATCATCAAGTAAACCGTTTAAAGCACGTACCAAAGAAGGGCGGGCAGGGCGATGGCGGCAAGGAAGCTTGAACTGATGACAACGCCAGCAACTTCTTCCGGTTCGCGGTTATAAAGCTGCGCAAACAGGTAGCAGAACACAGCAACCGGCATCGAACATTGCAAGATCACCACACCGCGTTCCATGCCGGTCAGTCCCATGACTTCTGAAAGACCCAAGCCAACGCCGAAACCCATGCCAAGACGCAAGAAGCTAAGCGCCGTGCTGCGCGCAAGGCTTACCGGACGGAGTTTTGCCAGCGATACACCAAGGGTAAACAGCATCAACGGAATGGTGAGCTGCCCAATCAGGTTGGTGGTGTTGTAAAGCCATTCTGGCACCGCGGTGTCGGTGGCAAGGAAGCCCGTGGCAATCAGGGTTGCCGGAATAATTGGCATCTTGGCCAGCGACTTGATGGAAAAACTGCCCGATACGAACGCAACACCGATGGTCAGCTGGATCACGACATAGGCCGCAAAGAACGCCACCGAAAGCGCAAGTCCTTCCTGCCCATAGGCCAGCAGACAAAGCGGCAAGCCAACGTTGCCAACATTTGGCCAGGTCAGCGATTGCAAATAGGTGCGCGGTGACAGGTTAAAGACCTTAAGCACCGGCCAGCCGATCAGCGCAAAGATCACATTGGCGGCAAGGGCCGCCGTTCCCATCAGAACCAGCGTATCGCCGCCAAGCTCCACGGTTGCAAGTGCGGCAAAGGTCAGGCACGGCGTTGCGAAATAGGTAACGATGGATGTGACAAGGTTGGTGTCAAAATGTTTGCCGGCACGGGCCCAGAAATATCCCAGTCCGGTGGTGATAAAAACCGGGGCCAGAATCGCAAAAATATCGGCAAACATAAGGCGACTTTCCTTGTGGGGCGTGTGATCGCGGGACGTAATTTGAACCGAAATTCTCACGTCTTCCGGTTGCTCTGCAAGTGAATAATGGTAATACCAATTTCTTTTCCGTACTGTGCAAAACCGTGCAAACGGGGATCGCAGTGTGTGAAGTCTTGCTTTTCCAAACACCTTTGCGCCATTGTTGGTTGCGATCAGCCCCTAAATCCGACCACGCAAAAGGCCATCAATGACCGGCTCCGCCACCGAAACTGTCAAACGTCACCTGATCGATCCGGCCCCGCGCTTTCGCGATCAGCGCCATCCGGTGCCGGCTGTTTTTCTGGATCGGGACGGGGTGATCAACGAAGAAGTCCACTATCTGTCAGATGTTGCCGATCTCAAGATGATCAACGGTGCGGCTGATGCGATCAAACGCCTGAATGACGCAGGTCTTGCGGTCATTGTCGTGACCAACCAGTCCGGTGTGGCGCGCGGCTATATCAGCGAAGACCAGCTTCTTGAAATCCACAAGGCGTTGGTCGCCATGCTTGCCGACAAGAAGGCCTCTGTGCAGGGAATTTACTATTCGCCATATCATCCCGACGGGAAGGGTGACTATCGTCGCAACAGCACATGCCGCAAACCCGAACCGGGTATGCTTTTGGCAGCAAGCGACGAATTTGCCATCAACCTTTCAGACAGCATTCTGGTCGGCGACCGTATTAATGATATCCGTGCCGGGCGCGCGGCGGGCACACGCACCATCATGGTCAGAACCGGCCACGGGACCAAGGAAGCCATCCTGCCCGAGGCACAAGAAGCCGATTTCATCGCTGATGATCTGGCCGCTGCCGTTGATCACATCCTGACTGATATGGGGTAGGAATCCTGTGTGTGTGTCTGGGGCTATTGGTTGCCGCGACACCAGTTCTGCCACATCTCGCGACAGGCTTCCTCGAACTCGGCCGCCACGGCCGGGCCATGGAAGGCGCGGCTGCCCCTGATACGTTCACGCATGTTTTCGCGGATACTGGCCAGCGCCTTAAGGTCGGATGCCAGCATGATGCATTTATCGACATAACCCTTTTCGGTTTCGGCACACAGCGCGCCAAGCCCGATATCCCCCAAAACAGCAAGGCCAAGCCGTGATCCCGGTCGATCATCGGCCAGCGACACGAACGGAATGCCAAACCACAGCATCTCGTAATAGGTCTCAAGGCTGATGGCGGGAAACGGTGCCAGCCCGATATCAATCTGGGCATACAGGGCCGCGCGGTCCTGTGGCTTTATCTTGCCAGCCAGATCAAGGCGGTCACGCTTGATCCCGGCTTGTCGTGCGCGGTCCAGAAACGTCTTGGCGGCATAGGAATCTTCAAGCACGTCATCCTGAATGACGATACGGCTGTTGCTGATCTTGTTTAATATCCGCGCAAAGCAATTAAGCGTTTCGTTACTGATATTGGCCAGCCGTTCAATACAACCAAACCGGATGATTTCCTCGCCAACCGCTGCCGGAAGCGGGGTAAGTGGCAACGCATCGTCAAGGTCTGCCGGAAGATACGGGCCAATTGCCAACGGATAGGGGCGCTCGGAGAACATTTTGTTTTCCGCCAGGCTGCCACCAAACACATCCTTGTGTCCGATCAGGTAATCCATTTCCGCGATGCCGGTGGTGATCGCAGACAAGCTGGCCTGAACCGGTGCGGCCTTGATCGCAAAAACATCAATCGGCTGGGTCGGATGAATGCCGCACACATCAATCAGGATATCGATCTTGTCCTTGCGAATGCGGTCGGCAATGCGCATCGGGTCCTGCCCGCAAACCTCGCGCCAGCCATCCGCCATCACCTGCCATTGCCGTGTAACGTCGTCAGGGCGTGGTGTGGCAGAATACAAAAACAGTTCGATCTCGTGGCGATTAAGGTTACGTGCAAGGGCACTCAACAGCCCAAAGGACGGGTGCTGACAGAAAAACGGTGAAATCCAGCCGATGCGCAATCGCTTGTCGGACTGGCGGCTATTGCCAAAGGCGGGCTTGGCGGCAATCGGCATATGATGCTTGGCCCACGCCTTCGCCGCCTTGGCATGTGCCGTGCCATCGGTACTGCCAAGCTTGGCGCGCGCCCGGATCAAAAGTGCTTCTGCCGTGGCATTGTCCGGTGATGCCTTGATCAGGGCTTCAAGCGTTGCAATCGTCGCGTCAACATCACCGCAGCGCAACGTGATATCGGCCAGAACAAGGTCAATATCATCGGTTTCCTTGGTCAGGCGGCGTGCGGTCTTTAAAATCGCGATGGCCTTGGAATACTGCCCCTGATGGGCCAGTGATTGCCCAAGTCCGCGCAGGCCCGGAACATATTTCGCATCGATGCTCAGCGCACGTTGATAAAGGTTCTGCGCCAGTTCCGGATAGCCAAGCCGCAAAAAGGCCGATCCCACACGGCAAATCAGTTCCGGTGAAATGCCGGCGGCCTCTGCCGCATGGTCCAGTGATTTAAGCGCGGCTTCTTCCTGTCCCAGATCATGCAACGTCTGCCCGAACAGCAGCAACCCCTCATAATGGTTCGGTTTCAGGCCAAGCAACCGCCCCAAAAGGTCCATTGCCTGACCCAGATGACCACGCGGAATTTCAAGGCGCGCCAGATGATAAAGGGCGGTGGGGAAGTCCCCGTGATAACTCAGGGCTTGCTTGAACTGGTCAATCGCATTGTCGATCTGTCCGGAACTTTCCAGCGCAATGGCATAGTTGCATCGCACCGCCGGGTTGGCCGCAAAACTGCCAAGGCAGCTTTCAAAAAGCTCAAGCGCCTCGCCATGGCGGCCCAGGCCGGTCAACAGGGTAGCCAGAAGATGCTCTGCTTCGGCATTCCCCGGGGACATGGCAAGTGCCGCGCGATATGTCTTTTCGGCTTCTTCCGTGCGATTGCCCTCATGCGCAGTCAGGCCGCGACGCAACAGTGTCTTGAGTTGGTCGGACATGGATGTGCGGATCTCCACCTGATGGTTTTGACTGGGCTCGGACCCAAGCGGTTCTTGCCAGACATTAAAGGGTTCGCGACATCCTTTAAAGCGCGCAATTACCAGTTTGGCGATTGCGGCATGAAATATGGGCAAAAAAGAACCCCGAACCTGTATGAGGGTCCGGGGCGAATGGGAGTGGGAGAATCGCCTGGCGGCGATAATCACCTAGTACGATATGTATTGTTTGGCTAAAGGTCGCCTATGCAATGGAGTAGGTCTGAGGGTATTTGGGATAGGTGCGGGTCTAAATTTGTATAAACATTGTGAACTTGATCACAATTTTGCGTTCATGCACTGGTACGGGACGATTTTTACGCAAACTCTGAGTGTAGAAACAGTCATCTAAATGCCCCTTGAAAAACGGGTGTAAAATTTCATGTTCGTAGCATTCGTACCCAATCACGGAATTTGGCGAAATTTTCAGGCAAAAAACTGTCAAAATGCGCGAAGACTGTGCTAGAACGCACCCATATATAGAGGGCTTTGGACCACGATCCATGGTCCGAAAGAAACGCCACTAGCGATTTGAAGAGAGGTTCCTTCCATGCCGGAATATCGGTCCCGTACAACAACACACGGCCGCAACATGGCTGGTGCGCGCGGCCTTTGGCGCGCCACTGGCATGAAAGACGAAGATTTCGACAAGCCGATCATTGCGGTCGTCAACAGCTTCACCCAGTTCGTGCCCGGTCACGTGCATCTCAAGGACCTCGGTCAGATGGTCGCACGCGAGATCGAGGCATCCGGCGGTGTTGCCAAGGAATTCAACACCATTGCAGTGGATGACGGCATTGCGATGGGCCATGACGGCATGCTCTACAGCCTGCCGTCACGCGAAATCATTGCTGATTCCGTTGAATACATGGTCAATGCCCATTGCGCCGATGCGATGGTCTGCATTTCCAACTGCGATAAAATTACCCCGGGCATGTTGATGGCGGCGATGCGCCTTAATGTCCCGTGCGTGTTCGTATCCGGTGGCCCGATGGAGGCCGGCAAGGTCACCATCGAGGGCAAGGAACATCACCTTGATCTGGTCGATGCCATGGTGCAGGCCGCTGATCCGAACATCTCCGACGAACAGGTTACCGAAGTCGAACGTTCTGCCTGCCCGACCTGTGGGTCGTGCTCTGGCATGTTTACCGCCAACTCGATGAACTGTCTGGCCGAGGCACTTGGTCTTGCGCTGCCGGGCAATGGTTCTGTGCTGGCAACCCACGCGGCCCGCAAGGAGCTCTTCCTCGAAGCGGCCCGGACCTCGGTGAAGCTCGCACGTCGTTATTACGAAGAAGAAGACATCGGTGCGACCCCGCGCGGCATTGCAACCTTTGATGCCTTTGAAAACGCCATGGCGCTTGATATCGCCATGGGCGGTTCGACCAACACGGTTCTGCATTTGCTTGCGATTGCCAAGGAAGCCGAAGTCGACTTCACCATGACCGATATGGATCGCCTGTCGCGCAAGATCCCGTATCTGTCAAAAGTCGCGCCGAACCATCCGATGTTCCACATGGAAGACGTCCATCGTGCCGGTGGCATCATGCGTATTCTGGGCGAACTTGATCGCGCAGGCCTGCTGCATACCGATGTCTCCACGGTGCATTCCAAGACCATGGCGGATGCCCTTGAAAAATGGGACATCAAACGCACCACCAACGAGGCCGTGCACAAGTTCTTCCGTGCCATGCCGGGCGGGGTGCCGTCACAAACCGCGTTCAGTCAGGAACGCTATTGGGACGATCTCGACCTTGATGAAAAAGAAGGCTGCATCCGTGATGTTGCCCATGCCTACAGTCAGGATGGCGGTCTTGCCGTTCTGTTTGGCAACCTTGCGGCCAATGGCTGTGTGGTCAAAACCGGCGGTGTCGATGAAAGCATCCTGAAATTCACCGGCCCGGCCGTAATTTGCGAAAGTCAGGACGAAGCCGTTGCCAAGGTTCTTGGTGGCGAGGTCAAGGAAGGCGACGTGGTCGTCATCCGTTACGAAGGCCCCAAAGGTGGTCCGGGCATGCAGGAAATGCTGTATCCGACCAGCTATCTCAAATCGATGGGGCTGGGCAAAGCCTGCGCACTGATTACCGATGGTCGCTTCTCGGGCGGTACGTCGGGTCTGTCGATTGGTCACGTCTCGCCCGAAGCTGCTGCTGGTGGCGACATCGCCCTGATCGAGCCGGGTGATATGATCGAAATCGACATTCCGAACCGTTCAATCAAGATCGCGGTTGATGATGCCGTTCTGGCCGCCCGTCGTCAGGCGATGGAAGCCAAGGGCCCCGAAGCATGGCGTCCGGCCAAGCCGCGTAAACGCAAGGTCTCGACAGCCCTTCGTGCCTATGCCGCCATGGCAACCAGTGCCGATCAGGGCGCGGTTCGTGACGTGACACAGGTCGAATTCTGATCGACCAGCGTTCACCGAAACCAAACAAAAAGGGCGCCAATCGGCGCCCTTTTTTCATGCTCGCATTCAAGCGCCCTAGGCCAGGGCACTTTCAATCGGCAGGTAATCATAGCCCAGCGCATCGGCCACGGCCTTGTAGGTGATCTTGCCATCATGGACGTTAAGCCCTGCTGCCAGGTGCGGATCGTCCTGACAGGCTTTTTTCCAGCCCTTGTTGGCAAGGGCCAGCGCGAACGGCAGGGTGGCGTTATTGAGCGCAAAGGTCGATGTGCGCGCGACGGCACCGGGCATGTTGGCAACGCAATAATGCACAACATCATCGACGATATAGGTCGGGTCGGCATGGGTGGTTGCCTTCGATGTTTCAAAACAACCGCCCTGATCAATCGCAACATCAACAATCACCGAACCCGGCTTCATGCGTGACAGTTGCTCTTTCTTGATCAGTTTCGGCGCAGCCGCACCGGGCACAAGCACCGCACCAACGACCATGTCGGCTTCAAGCACAAGCGCCTCGGTGTCATCGATGGTGGCATATTGCGTCTTGATGCGCGGGCCATAAAGATCATCAAGATACGTCAGGCGTTTGACGTTTTTATCAAGGATGATCACATCCGCCCCCATGCCAGCGGCAATGCGTGCGGCGTTCGTGCCGACAACACCGCCACCAATCACAACGACCTTGGCCGGTGCAACGCCGGGCACACCGCCCAGCAACATGCCCCGTCCGCCATTGGCTTTTTGCAGGGCGGCCGCCCCAACCTGCGGGGCCATGCGCCCGGCAACTTCCGACATCGGTGCCAGCAGGGGCAGGCCACCTGATCGGTCGGTCACAGTTTCATAGGCAATCGCGGTCACACCGGATTTGACCAGGCCGGCGGTCTGATCGGGGTCCGGGGCCAGATGCAGATAGGTAAACAGCAACTGGCCGGGGCGGAGCTGCTCATACTCAACTTTCTGAGGTTCCTTGACCTTGATGACCATCTCGGCACTGGCAAAGATATCGGACGCAGCACCGGCAATGGTTGCACCGGCGGCAATGTAGTCCTCATCGGCAAAGCCGACACCGGCACCGGCCATGGTTTCGACCTGAACCTTATGGCCATGTTCAACAAGTTCGCGGACCGAGCTTGGCGTCAGTCCGACGCGATATTCGTGGTTTTTGATTTCCTTTGGAACACCAATCAGCATGTCGTTTCCTCCCGACAAAAAGGTGGTAATCGGGGGATATCCTCGGTGTTTCCGGGGATTCCCGGGCGGTTGGCGCCTCTTTTAATCTTGTTCTTGAATGATACCCTAAAAATTGGGCAATTAATCTTCATTTCAAGGGGTGTTTGATGGTATCATTGCTATATAATTCAACAGATAGATGATTATTTCGGAGGATTGTTCGAATGGAGATGGATGAACGAGATCGGATGATTCTGCGTTTGCTGCAGAAAGATGGTCGCATCAGCAATGCGGAACTTGCCGAAAAGGTGAACCTTTCGGCCTCTGCCTGCCTGCGGCGTGTGCGGCTGCTTGAAGAGGCGGGCTTCATCGATCATTACACCATGCTTCTCAATCCCGCACGGATCGGCAAGCCGGGAAATGCCTTCGTCAATATCGCGATCACCCGTCAAACCCGCGAGGCACTCGAAACCTTTGAAAAGGAAATTCAAAAGGTTCCCGAAGTCGTCGAATGTTATCTGCTGGCCGGGCAAAGCGACTATCTTGTGCATGTCGTCTATAGCGACACGGCGGACTATGAACGCATCCACAGCGAAGTCCTGACACAATTGCCCGGAGTCGAACGGGTTCAGACAGTCATCACACTGCGCGAAGTCAAACGCACCACGGAACTGCCGGTCTAGGCTCTCCTGCGCGAAGGCGCGCTAATTGAGACAAACGGTTTTAAGGAACTGCCAGTCTGAACTGTGAAGGGGCAGGCGACCGGTTGCGGTCGCGTTTTCGAACTGCTCGATGCGTGTCGCCATATTCGGGTGGGAACGTAACAGCTCGGGGATTTCAAAACCCCTGCCGCCTTGGGTTTGTTCGTTGTTCAGTTTGGCAAACAGGTTGGCCGTTGGTCTGGTGTCAATATTGGCTCGCGTCATGACATCAATGGCAAACGCATCGGCCTGGCTTTCCATCTCGCGGGTGTAGCCTTGCTGGAAGGCGAACTCCGCCGGGGCCGGGATGCCGCCGCCCATGATCCGCAAAAGCTGACTTGCCGCCATGTTTGAAAATATGGCCCGCAGACTGTGTTGTTCTTCGCTATGCGCAATTTCATGGGCCAGAACGCCGGCAAATGCCTCGGGACTGTCCATCATTTCCAAAAGCTTGGAGAAAAAGATGATCTTGCCGCCGGGAAGCGCCAGCGCATTGGGGATGTCGCTACGCACGAAGGTGACGTCATAGTCATACGTCAGGGGATGGGCTTGATTGATTGCCGCAATGATGATTTCGACCGACTGTTGCGCCATTGGGCCGGTTTCACATCGGGCAAAATCGTCATTAAGATGCTCGATGACATAAAGAACCTGTTTCTGGGCGTTCTCGCCAAGTGTGATTTCGGCGCTGCGCGGATACACCTTCGTCAGGATGTCGGCCAATACCGGTACGCCAAACCAGATGGTCAGCGCAACCACAGCACAGAATGCCGCAATGCCTGTCGAAATCTGGACAATGTTTTTGCGCGACCCCTCTGCGACGTTATGGCCGGATGGCCCGTCAATCAGGGCGTTGGAAATTTCGCTGGTCTGGGCAAACACCAAACGCATTCCGTCATCACGCAGTTTGCGTAACCGGATTGGTCGACCGGGCATTGGTTTTTCACATAGCACCAGTTCTTGGCGCGATAGTGTGGTTAACTTTGATGTGTTCTCGAATACGACAATGTCATGGTCACCCAGAGTGACCATGACATTCCTCGCTGCCGATGATTTACCGTCAAAAAATCGTGCGGGAAATGTTTCGGCGTTTTGCGTTTGCATTAAATCGACCCGATATCAAGCGCATCGGCCAATCCTTCGCCAGTTCGCGGTGCCGCTTGCTGTGATGGATTTGCGTGAAGATTTGCAACCTCGCCGGTGTAATCAAGCGAGTTGATATCTGCCGAAAGCATCGCATGGATCACAAAAACGAACCCGGCGATGCTAAACATCGGCGTGATGACCAAGAGGATGATGACGGCGGGTACAATGCCCATCACCATTCTTTCGGTTTCGCCCATCGTGTAGGCAGGGCTGGATGCCATGTGGATATAAGCACCTCCAAACACCCAGAACAAGATCCCGATGATCACCAGCAACACAATCGAGAGACCAAGAAACTTCAGCAAGATCATGATGTATTGTGACGTCGAAAGCGCGCTTTCGAATGTGACGTTGGCCAACGAGGTTGCCCCTGCTTGATAGCGGAACAGCCAAACCCGGTAGTTCACGAACATGACAAGGGCGATCAGATAGGCCGGTATGCCCACAGCAAAGGGCAACCAGGCGATACCGTTTGCGCCACCATAAACGGAAACCCCGATTGCAACGGCAGCGAAGACCGCGATAATTGCCCAGTTCTTGATCCATTTCCTGAAGACGGTGCCAAACGTTCCGGTGAACTTCGCTTGCGTATCGCCGATCCAGGTATTGTCGGTTTGATAGCGGGTTGTCGCAACAAACGTATAGGGCGCAAGAAGACCAAGGCTAAGCGCAGTCAGGATCGATGATGTAAATCCGATCACGGCATATTTCAGTGCAGAACCACCCAGTTGTGCCCGAATACCCCGCCAATAGGTCCTGCTATACCGGTATCTTGTCGCCCTGTAGCTGGCAACAAAGAACAGGAACATTGCCACGACATAAATCATTGCATCGGGAAGCATCGCCAGTTGCGGTGGCAGCATGGTTGATGCATAGCCCAATCCGGCAAGGATCGGACCAAAGATAACTGCAACAATGAGAAAGCCCAAAAAAAGTTCAAGTCCACGTCCGGTATATTCCAGCGCATCGCCGTCTACGACGATGTTGCTCCAGATATAGCGGCGCATTCTTGTCTTGGCCCAGAAACGAAAAATGCCGAGTGTCAGGATCGTCCAAAGCGTGTTCCAGCAACTCAGTTTCAGAACCGCATTCGCGTTGCCAAGATAGGTTATCCCTGACGGTTCAGTGGTTTGCTCATTCACAGGCTCGCTTGTTTCCGGCACGGGGCCGGTCGATGTGCTCACCTCGTCGGGCGTATTGGTATCATCTTGTTCTGGCGGCTGCGTATCTGCATTGTTTTGGGAGGCCGATTCATTCGGCCCAAAGGCATGTGTTGTCATGTGCCCCTCTGTACATAACAAGCGACTTTCCCATTTTGAAAGTCATGCAAATTCATATTTTTATTGCCCCAAGTGTGAAGACTATTACCCGTCTTTGCGCAAAGCCGCACTCACTCAAAAGGTTAGGGGGCGTTCCGGGGGTATGAAACGACTCGAACAAAAAACTGTACGAAAATTGGTGAATTGTTCGGAGTGCGTTGCTCAGGTTGATTGTATATGACCGTAATTCATATATTCTGGCAGGTGTTCGAGCGGAAAAATGATTGTCTTTTCAATGCCTCATGAATTTTGTCCATTTATTCCAATCCCGCGATTTGACTTTTAGGTGAATTAAAATGCAATAATATGCCCGGGGAAAATACGTTGGGGGAAACTAATCAAATGGAACAAGATAATCTTGTTCGTGCTCGAAGCCACGAGCAGAAACTAAAACGCCGTGCTGATATTCTCGAAGCTGCCCGCAAGCTTTACTTGGAAGGTGACGGCACCTTGCCCTCGGCCGCAGAGGTCGCACGCAAGGCAAATTTGGCCAAAGGGACGCTTTATCTTTATTTCTCAAGCAAGGAAGCACTGTTTCTCGAGGTGCTCCGCCACTTCCAGAAAGAGTGGTTTGAGAACAATCTAGATATCATTGATCAGGAAGCATTGCGCCGGCCCGAGGAACGCGATTCAACCCGTGTTGCGCGGCAGTTTGTACAATATCTGGTCAAGAACGAAAAGTTCCTTTATCTCGCGTCATTGTCGCAAGGCGTTCTGGAATCAGGTTCTGACGATGAAATGGTCGTCAACCAGCGCCGTTTCCTGGCATCCATGGTCAAACGTACCGCCGATGCTTTGGCCGAGCTTTATGAAATCACACCCGAAGATGCCAGCAAGCTGATGCGTTCATCCTATGCGCTGGTTCTTGGCCTGTGGCAGATGTCGCAGCTCCCGGATCGGGTGAAGAAGCTGATGGAACAGAATGCGCTCAATAATCTGATTATTGATTTTGCCGATGCCGCCGAGGAAGCAGTTGTTTCCTACTGGCAGGTTTCGGCACCGGGCATGAAATGCCGTGAAATGATGCGCAAGGCGGCCGAAGGCAACTGCTAGGCCACGCTGGCCCATTCACGCCAAGGCAGCGATATCGCAAAACAAAAGCAGCGCCGGATGGTTTGTCCGGCGCTGCTTTTTTGTGATGTGGTCCCTGGGTCCTGGGTCAGTCTCAATGTTGTGCGTCGGCAGAGGCCCGGCTGCGCATCCGTTCAGAACGCAGGATCATCAGGCTGGCAATGATGATCATCACCGACACGGCGAGAATGATCAGGGTCGCCAGCGCGTTGATCTCGGGCGAGACGCCAAGACGTACCGATGAAAAGACCTTCATTGGCAGTGTGGTCGAACCCGGCCCCGCGACAAAGCTCGCAATCACCAGATCATCAAGTGACAGCGTAAAGGACAGCAACCACCCGGCCAGCAACGCTGGCAGGATCATCGGAAGCGTAATGACAAAGAAAATCTTGGCAGGCTTTGCCCCCAGATCCATTGCCGCTTCCTCGACCGAGGTATCCATACCCGACAGACGCGATTGTACGACGACTGCAACATAGGCCGCACAGAAAGTCGTATGTGCAATGGTAATGGTCGAAAGCCCGCGTCCGGCTGGCCAGCCGATCATTTGCTCAAGCGTTACAAACAACAGCAAAAGCGACAGACCGGTAATAACCTCTGGCATCACCAGCGGGGCTGCGATCATCCCCGAAAACAGGGTGCGTCCCTTGAACCGGCCAAAGCGTGACATCACCAGACCGGCAGGCGTACCAAGTGCCAGGGCGAGGGTCGCCGACATCACACCGATGCGCAGGCTGTTCCAGGCAGCATCAATCATGCCGTCATTGGAAAACAGCGACACATACCATTTGGTCGAAAAGCCCGCCCAGACGGTCACCAGCTTCCCTTCGTTAAAGGAATAGATGATGACAAGCAGGATCGGCACATAAAGAAAGGCAAAGCCAAACACCAGGGCCGAAATCAGGAAGGTTGAACGTTTGCTGCTCATTGCTGGCCTTCCTCCTGCTTGGTCTGAATATGCTGGAACCACATGATCGGCACGACAAGGAATATCAGCATCGCAATCGCCACGGCTGATGCAATCGGCCAGTCACGGTTGGCAAAGAACTCGTTCCAAAGGGTTCGACCGATCATCAATGTGTTCGGACCGCCCAGCAGTTCCGGGATAACGAATTCACCCACAGCCGGAATAAACACCAGAAGCGACCCGGCCAAAATCCCCGGCATGGAAAGCGGTAGCGTGATCTTGGCAAAGGCCTGCCAGGGCTTGCAGCCCAGATCAAGGGCGGCTTCCACCAGACTGACATCCATTTTTTCAAGTGTGGAATACAGCGGCAGGATCATGAAGGGCAGGTAGGTATAGACAATCCCGACATAAACCGCGAATTCGGTCTGGCGCATGATCAATGGTTCGGAAATGATACCGGCCCACAACAGGAACGCGTTGATCAATCCTTCGCGGTCAAGGATCCCGATCCAGGCATAAACGCGGATCAGGAAACTGGTCCAGAACGGCAGGATGACCAGCATCAGCAACACACTGCGCATGGACCCCTGCGCACGCGCAATGCCATAGGCCATCGGATAACCGATCAGAAGCGTGATGATGGTCGAAATCGCCGCGATCCGGATCGAATTCAGATAGGCGGTGGCATACAGACTGTCAGAAAGCAGGAACAGGTAGTTCCCGAAATTAAGCGTGATCGCGATGCCTTCGTCGATCCATTCAAACAGCGGCGTATAGGGCGGCTGTGCATATTCTGCCACCGAAAAGCTGATCTTGAGAACGATCAGAAACGGCACAAGGAAGAACAAAAACAGCCAGAAATACGGAATGCCGATCACCAGCACCCGGCCATGCTTGATCATCCAGCGATCAAAACGTTGCTTTATGGTTAGCTTGTCACTGCTCATTTGTTCAGAACCGAAGCAGCACCGGCCTCCCACGATACCCAGACGGGGTCTTCCCACGTATAGCGGGGCTCGATCTGGCGGGTGGAGTTCGGCTCGGTCACCTTGATGCGTTTACCGCTTTCAAGCCGGACGTGATAGGTCGAAATACCGCCCAGATAGCCGATCTCTTCGACCTTGCCCGACACGCAATTGTATTTGGTTTCGCTTGGGGCTTGTTTGGTAATGCGCAGGCGTTCCGGGCGAAGTGCCACCCAAAACGTCATGCTCTGGTGGCCCTGAACTGCGTGATCAATATAAATGTCGCAACCGGCTTCCTCGGATTTGATGACGGCGTATTTTTCATCATCATCCACCAGAACACCCTCGATCAGGTTGACCTGACCCAGGAAATTCGCGGTATAGCGGCTGTTGGGATATTCATACAGTTCAAACGGGGTGCCGATCTGGTTGATCACCCCTTCATTCATCACGGCGATGCGTGATGCCATGGTCATGGCTTCTTCCTGATCGTGGGTGACCATGACAAAGGTTGTGCCAACCTTTTCCTGAATATTGACCAGCTCGAACTGGGTCTGCTCACGCAGCTTTTTGTCAAGCGCGCCAAGCGGTTCATCAAGCAACAGCACCTTTGGCCGTTTCACAAGCGATCGTGCAAGCGCGACACGCTGGCGCTGGCCACCCGAAAGCTGATGGGGTTTGCGTTTGGCAAACTTGCTCATCTGAACAAGCCCCAGCATCTCGGCGACCAGTTCCTTGATTTCGCTGCGCGAAACACCGTCTTGTACAAGGCCGAACGCGACATTCTGCTCCACGCTCATATGCGGGAACAGGGCATAGGACTGGAACATCATGTTGGTCGGGCGCTCATAGGCCGGAACACCCGCCATATCGACGCCATCAATGTAAATCTTGCCCGACGTCGGTTCCTCGAACCCGGCCAGCATGCGCAGAAGTGTTGTTTTCCCGCAGCCCGATCCGCCCAGAAGGGCAAATAATTCGTGGCGATAAATATCAAGGGAAACATCATCAACGGCATAGAAGTCGCCGAATTTCTTGGTCACATTCTCAAAACGGATATAGGGAACCGCATCCGGATTGTTCCAAGGTTGCGTCTTGTGCACATCCTCGTGCACGTGCTCCAAAACCGCCTCTGACACCAGCATTCTCCCCTTGTTCAATGTCAAGATGAACCGATTAAATCAGACGTCAGCCCCTGATGACCTGATGCGCAATCTTTCGATGTTGCGGCATTGCTGAAAAGGTCGGTTCTTCCTGATAACAGGATGAAGCATTTCTGCAATCTGTAAAGAGGGGTGTGCGATATTTTGAACAACAATCGCCATTTGATGTCTAAAACGGCAGGGAATCGAAGGTTGGTGTTCAAAAAATATGCAATATTTTGCGGATTCGCAATTGAGGCCCGGCGCAGATCTGTGGCTGTTTGCAGCGACTGAGCACGAGTCACTGTACGCGCCAGCGCGGCGTTTTCACATCCCAAAAAAGCAAAAGGGCGCGAAACAAGTCGCGCCCTTCGCAAAGATATCAGAACACAATCAACTAGGATTGCTTACTGACCGGTTTTAAGCTTCGTCCACATACGGGTACGTGTGCGCAGAAGACGTCCGCTCGGCTCGACCTTGGACTTCAGGCGTTCCTTGACTTCCTGCGGCGGATAGATGCCTTCGTCTTCCAGAAGTGCCGGGTCAACCAGTTCCATCGCAGCAAGGTTCGGCGTTGCATAGGCAACATAGTTTGCGATTTCAGCTTCGACGTCCGGACGCAGCACATAATCGATGAACTTGTGCGCCAGTTCCGGGTTCGGTGCATCTTCCGGGATCATCATCGCATCGAACCAGATGAGCGTGCCTTCCTTCGGGATGACATACTTGATCTCGTTGCCGTTGCCGGCTTCTTCTGCGCGAAGGGCCGCCATGCCGACGTCACCCGACCAGCCTACGGAAATACAGGTGTTCCCGTTGGCAAGGTCGTTGATGTATTGCGAGCTATGGAAATACGTCACATGCGGGCGGATTTTCTCAAGCTGTGCAAAGGCGCTTTCGATCGATTCCTTGGTCGGTTCGCCTTCCGGCACATTGCCAAGATAGAAGTTCACAAGCGGAACGATCTCGCCCGGATCATCCAGAAGCGACAGGCCGCACGACGACAGCTTTTCGGCATATTCCGGGTCAAAGATCATTGCCCAGCTATC
This sequence comes from Thalassospira sp. UBA848, assembly GCF_002295455.1. Lineage (NCBI taxonomy): Bacteria > Pseudomonadati > Pseudomonadota > Alphaproteobacteria > Rhodospirillales > Thalassospiraceae > Thalassospira > Thalassospira sp. UBA848. Next base: position 33,459 of record NZ_DBGS01000037.1, read on the forward strand.
GACCGGTGCATCGTCGCCCAGAACTTCCTTGATCTTGGCGACGTTATAGCCAAAGCCGTTGGTGCCCCAGAAATACGGCACGGCATAGGTGTTGTCCGGGTCGTACTTGGCCTGCTGTTCAAGGATGATCGGATCCAGATTGTCATAGTTCGACAGTTTGGATTTGTCGATTGGCTGGAAAAGCTTTGCCCTGATCAGGCGTTCGGCGTCGGCAAGGGTCGGGACGACAATGTCATAACCGGAATTGCCCGCCAGCAGCTTGGCTTCGACAAGCTGGTTGCTGTCATAGACGTCATAGTTGACCTTGACGCCGAATTCCTTTTCGAAGTTCGCAACCGTTTCCTCGCCGATATAATCCGACCAGTTATAGATGTTGAGAACTTCCTGTGCCTTTGCGCTTGTTGCAAAACCGGCAACGGCAGTTGCAAGCACAGCAAGGCTTGAAGTTTTAAGAAGAGTTTTCATTTCGCTGAGCCTCCCATGTGGCAGCGTTTGAATGTTTAATGGCTCCGTTGTTTTCTTCCCCCGGAGCCCGGGGACGATCCTGATATCCTTCGAATGCTTCAGGATATTGTCAAATACAAGATGGAAAAATGTGCATTTTTCGCATCATGTGAATAATTGTGCATTTGCGATGCAATAATCTTGCGCCGGGCGTCAATCCCCGGCGCAAAATTCGATATGGGACTTTTAAACGTTCAGCAAAAGGTGCTCTCGCTCCCAGGCGCTGATCACGGTCTGATAGGCATCCCATTCTGCTTCCTTGACCGCGATGACCGCGGCGGCAAATTCCTCGCCCAGAAGTTCCTTAAGCGGTTTGCAGCGATGGAATTTCGCAAGCGCTTCGTGGATGTGACGGGGCAGGGAATGGGCACGGTCATAGCCCGAACCTTCGATCGGGGCCGTGGCGTCAACCTCTTCGAGAATCCCCAAAAGGCCACATGCAAGCGATGCCGCAATCGCCAGATAGGGGTTGGCATCAGCGCCCGGCAGGCGGTTTTCAACCCGGCGCGCGGCGGGCGGGCCATTTGGCTGACGCAGACCGACCGTGCGGTTATCAAGTGACCAGTGCATGTTGATCGGCGCATCGGACCAGGGCTGCAAGCGGCGATAACTGTTCATGTTCGGTGCCAGAAGCGGCATGGCTGCCGGCAGGTAACGCTGCAGACCACCAATATAGTTCAGGAACAGTTTGGAGTTTTCCCCGTCATCATCGGCAAACAGGTTCTTGCCGGTTTTGATATCAAGAACACTCTGGTGAATATGCATCGAGCTGCCCGGCAGATTGCCCATCGGCTTGGCCATGAACGTGCCATAGACACCATGCTTGAGCGCTGTTTCGCGAAGTGTGCGTTTGAACAGGAAGGCCTGATCGGCCAGTTCAAGCGGATCCCCATGGTTAAAGTTCATTTCAAGCTGGGCCGGACCCGATTCGTGGCTCATGGTATCGGCATCGATATTCATGGCCTCGCAATAGTCATAAAGGTCCTCGATCAGCGGGTCGAACTCGTTGATCGCATCAATGCCAAAGGCGTTCGATGCGCGTTCCGGCCGCCCGGAACGGCCGATTGGCGGTTCCAGCGGGTTGTCGGGGTCGGTGTTTTTTGCCACCAGATAAAATTCAAGTTCCGGCGCGATCACGGGCTTCATGCCACGTTCTTCAAATGCCTTGAGAACGCGCTTCAGCACGCCGCGCGGGGACGTTGAAACTTCTTCGCCGGAAAAATGGAAGCAGTCGCAGATGATCTGGGCGGTTGGCTCTTCGTACCATGGGACAACGCGCACGGTTTGCGGGTCGGGAACCATGACCACGTCCTTTTCGGCCGGATCAAGGAACGCATCGGTTTCCTCCGGATAGCCGCCGGTTACCGTCAGGCAGAATATTGCTTCGGGGATGGCAAGGCTTTTGGCCTCCAGCCCCTTCAGGAATTTCTGTGTCGGAAGAACCTTGCCGCGGGCAACGCCGGACATGTCCGGTACAATGCATTCGACTTCTTCGATTTTTCGCTCGGATAGCCACGTCTTGAGATCGGTGCTCATGTGTAGTCGGGCGCTTTCACGCCAGTCCTTCAAAATTGCATTTTCTTGCGTTTTTCGGGCCATTCCCGAACAAATTCACAAGAAAGGATGTTGGTCTTCGAAGACTATTGTATTTAATTTCGTTATTGTCGTGTTTTTTAGAATTATAGACGAAGTTTCTGTGGGATTGTCGAAGATATCGTTTCATATCTCTGGAACCATCCTACCAGATTGCGCTATAGTCACGCCACAATATTTAAGAGCAGCGTTTGGATGCTGGTCAAGGAGGTATTATGAAAATCGCACATCCGTATCTTATGTTTCTTGGTGACGCGCCGGACGAACTGGCTGCAAAAACCGCAATCGGCATCAAGCAGTGGCGCCCGGAATGGTGCGTCGGTCAGCTGAGCCTGCCGGGCTGTCAGGCTGATCTCGGTCTGCCGGAAATGTCCATTGCCGAAGCAAAGGCTGCCGGCGTTAAAACCCTTGTGCTTGGCGTTGCCAACCGTGGCGGGATCATCGGCCCGGCATGGATGGAAACCCTGCTGGCCGCTATTGATGCCGGCATGGATATCGCCAACGGTCTGCACACCCGTCTTTCCACCATTCCGGAACTGGTTGATGCGGCCAAGGCCAAAGGTGTCAGCCTGTTTGACGTTCGCCACTTCGACGGCAAAGTGCCGGTCGGCAATGGTGAAGAACGTTCGGGCAAGCGTGTTCTGGCTGTTGGCACCGATTGCTCGGTTGGTAAAATGTACACCGCCCTTGCGATTGACGCCGAATTCAAAAAGCGCGGCATCAAGTCCGATTTCCGTGCAACCGGCCAGACCGGTATCTTCATTGCGGGCGAAGGCATCTCGGTTGATGCCGTGATTTCCGACTTTATCTCGGGCGCTGTTGAATCCATTGCACCGGCCAATGACGCCGATCACTGGGACGTTATGGAAGGGCAGGGCAGCCTGTTCCACGCATCGTTTGCCGGTGTTTCCATGGGCCTGATCCACGGCTCCCAGCCGGACGCACTCGTGGTTTGCCACGAGCCGACCCGTACTCACATGCGTGGCCTGCCGGGCTATAAGCTGCCGGATCTCAAAACCTGCATGGAAGTGAACCTTCAGCACGCCAAGCTGACCAACCCGAATTGCAAGGTTGTCGGTTTTGCGGTCAACACCAAGGCGCTTGATGACGCGGCGGCCAAGAAACTTCTGGCCGACATCGAAGCTGAATTCGGTCTTCCGGCTGTTGATCCGGTCCGTACCGGTGTTGCACCGCTGGTCGACAAACTTCAGGAGATCTAAGTTGCCAAAACTCAGTGTGATTTCCGAAGTCTTCCCGCTTGCGCAGGTTTTCAAAATCTCGCGCGGGGCACGGACAGAGGCACATGTGGTCAAGGTCAGCTTAAGTGACGGCACACATACCGGGTATGGGGAATGCGTTCCCTATGCCCGGTACAATGAAACGGTCGAAGGCGTTATTGTTGATATCGAAGCACAGGCAGACGCACTGAACCGTGGCATGACCCGCAAGGAACTTCAGGATGCCATGAAGGCTGGCGCTGCGCGCAACGCAGTTGACTGCGCCTATTGGGATCTGGAAGCCAAGCGGGCCGGTCGTCGTGTGTGGGAACTGATCGGGCACAAGGCTCCGGAAGGATTGATCACGGCTGAAACGCTGTCGATTGATACCCCCGATAACATGCGCGAAGCGGCCCGCAAGATCGCCCATGCGCCGCTGCTCAAGGTCAAGCTCAATGGCGAAAACGTCGTTGAGTCGGTCCGGGCCGTGCGCGAAGGCTCGCCCAAGGCGCGCATCATTGTTGATGCCAACGAAGCCTGGTCGCTTGATCTGCTTGAAGATATCGGGGCCGAACTTGATGGCCTGGGTGTCGAAATGATCGAACAGCCCCTGCCTGCCGGGCAGGATGACGGTCTGATCGATATCGATTGCCCGGTTCTTCTGTGTGCTGACGAGTCTGTTCATACATTGGCCGACATTCCGCGTCTGGCCAATCTCTATGACATGATCAATATCAAGCTCGACAAGACCGGTGGTCTCACCGGCGCGCTTGAACTGGCAGAGGCCGCATCAAAGGCTGGCATGCAACTGATGACCGGCTGCATGGTCGGTACATCGCTTGCCATGGCGCCCGCGATGATCACCGGTGCGATGTCACGCATTGTCGATCTCGATGGCCCGATCTGGATGGCCAAGGATCGCGATCACGCCCTGACCTTCAATAATGGTGTCATGGGGCTGCCAGATCGTGAACTCTGGGGTTAATTTGGATAGGTTCTATACAGCGGCATAGTTGCTGTCTGGCAGGGCTATAATTGAACGGCGCATCGGGAAACCGGCGCGCCGTTTTATTTTCCGACACTTGAAACCCGCCAGCAAAATATTCGACCTGAAGTAGAAAATCGGACCCAATTTTTTTTATCGTCGCATCCGGGCATATGGCCGTTAACTTTTTCTTTAGGATTCAACGCATTGCCGTTGAGTATAGGGGTTTTTAACGTCCATTTTGCCCCTTATGCTGTATCGCGCCACCCTAATGTATAGTTGTGTATTCGACCAAATAGGGGAACGATAAACCGTTGCTAATAAAGGGTCGAAACCGGCCCGTTTTATCTGGGTGGAGCGGTTTTGGTGGATACACGCCCTCTTGAAAATGGCAGTCTGGCGCGCAGGACATTTCGGTGCTGTTATCGGGATTTCCTGTACACGCCCCGGCACGCAGAACTCATGCATCTGCGGCGCAAGGAATCTATTCAGATTTCCGCCCGCTTTGCCGCTGTTTTCGTTCTGGTTCTGATGCTGGCTGTTCCATTCTGGGATGGCACCCTTGCCGTTGAAATGTGGTCGTCGCAGACCTTTGTTCTGCGTCTTCTGGTGGCTGGCGTTGCCATTGCCGTGCTTGCAAATCGCGCGGTCAGCGCACGCTGGCGGCGCCATTTTCCCTATCTGCCCATGCTGATGCTGATCTTTGCCGCCAGTCTTTTATGTGTTTTTGCGGCCAACGATCTAAGCGCAACCGATCAAATGCACTCTGCGCACAGCTTCCTTCTGATTGGTCTGGTGATGATGATCGCCATCATGCCGCTGACATTAGCCGAGGCCGGCTTGCTTGCGGTGCCGTTTCTGGGGTTGTTGGCTATCAGCGCGCAAAGCGGCCTGGAAACAGGTTTTGTGCCGTTTGAAATGTTGCTGGCCTTCTTGCTGCCGCTGGCAATGGTTTCGTCCCTGGTGCAGCTTTACCGGACCATCGCCGCTGTTCATGAAATCGCCATTGATCCGTTGACCGGCTGTTACACCCGCGCCTTTGGCATGGAAATGATCCGGGTCAGTTTTGATGCGGCCCAGCGTAAAAATGCGCCCTATACCGTCGCCTTTGTCGATCTTGATGATTTCAAGCAGATCAATGACCGCTATGGGCATGATTACGGTGATCGCATTCTTGGCGAAGTCGGCAACAATCTGGTCCACCGGTTTCGCCGGTCCGATCTTGTCGTGCGCTGGGGTGGGGAGGAATTTTTGATATTGCTGCCCGAACTTGACCGTGCCCGCGCGGCCGAGGTTCTTGACCGCGTGATGTTGCCCGGTCTGGCAAAGCTTGAAGACGGGCAGGTGCAAAAGGCCAGTGTCGGTCTGTCCGAACGGATCGAGGATGCCATTGCCCTGCCACACAACCTGATCGACCTTGCCGATCAACGGATGTATGACGCCAAGAAACGGCGTGATCGCGAAGATCTGGTGGAGCAGGGCTATTCAGGCCGACGCAGCGCCGTACAGGCGCTGGCTTCCCAATCAGCGGTGGCAGGCAATACGCAATCGGCCGATCACAGCATCAACTGATCTTTGGGGTGCCCGGGTCTCTTCTTTGGGCCTTTCGGGTGGATTTCCCTGACTTCCTTTCCGGTGAAACAACCTGTTTCAATGCCCTTTGGCTGGCGAAGTGACCTCATGGCGCCATGTTGCTGTGTGGAATCGATGGCCATGGCGTTCGAAATCGAACTATTTGGCTGTGGATTCGCATCGATTCCCTCCGTTCCGACCGAGGTTTGATTTTCTTTGGTGGTCAAAAAATAGCCGGGAAGTGTGAAATTTTCGGGCGTTTGACGTGCAATGCCTCAAAATAATGCACAAAAAATAAGCAGTAATATTTTTGACAAAAAAATAGTCAGAAAAGCTATTGCGTCCTCCCCGGCAAATCAGTAATCTCCATTTGTGCGCTGCGGTAGGACGCAGTGCATTCCGGCGAGCGACTTGTCGCTCGTTTCTTGGACGTTTCCTCCCTAGACTTGGGCCGCTGTCACAGGCGGCCTTCTTTTTTGCCTGAATTCAGCCAGTTATGCCGACTTCAAAGCATATGTTCAGCATTTGAACATATGGTGTGTTTTGGGATTGGTGAAATGGTGCGGTGCAAATCAATTGCCGGTAGGGGTGTTCAGACAGCTCTCTTGTAATTCCGCTATTGCCTTGGCGCGCGCACCCTCGTTGCTGCTTTCCGCATTGAGTTTCTGAACAATATCGGTGATTGCGGCACGTACTTTCTGATCTGCGACGCTTGGAACCTGGTCTGTCATTTTCTCGACAGCACGCGAAATCCTGATGCTCACGTTATCATGTTGATTGGCAGCTGTTGGTTCGAACTTGAAATAAGCGGCACAGCGCGCTTCTTCCATCATGGCGTTTTCAGCCGTTCCCTTCTTTATCAACCAGTCAATGTCGTGGATCGCCACCGCAATGACGATGACGAACAGTGCAGGCCACCATGTTGTGGGAAAACCGCGCAGAAATTCCCGAACATTGCCGGGCAACGGTGGGCGGTGAAGATGCACTGCACGCTCCTTGCTGCTGTTCAAGTCTTGAGTGTGCGCAAAACAGAAACATCGGGCAAGTTCAGGACAACCCCTGACGGTTTTGACGAATATCCAAGGCGATGCCTGGTGCGGCCTATTTCTCGCGCGTTGGATCGTTGCCAGGCGTGTCGCTGTCCCCGTCGCCCAGACCGCGCTGCATGATCACGCTATCGACCCAGCGGCCCATTTTAAAGCCGGCCGACTGTAACGTGCCGGCCACCCGGAATCCCAGCCGCGCATGCAACCCGATAGACGCCACATTAGCACTGTCGCCAATCACCGCGATCATCTGGCGATAGCCAAGGGCTGTGACGCGTTTGATCAGTTCCGAAAGCAACGCACTGCCAGCCCCCTTGCCGACGACTTCCGGGGCAATGTAAATCGTGTCCTCGACCGTAAAGCGATAGGCAGGGCGGGTTCGATAGGCCCCGGCATAGGCAAACCCCTCAACCCGGCCATCCACATCGGCCACCAGATAAGGCAGGCCGCGTTCACGCACATGTTGCCAGCGCGATGTCAGCTCCGCGATTTCAGGCGCACGTTCTTCAAACGATGCCAGCCCATGCAAAACATGGTGGCCATAAATCTCGGTGATGCGTTCAAAATCTTCGGGTTCGGCATCGCGGATGATCAGGTCGCTCAACACGTCGCTGGTGTCGGTGGCTTCGGTCATTAAAACGGGTTCCCGTCGAGATCATGGAAGCGCGATATCAGATCGGTCATCTGGTCGCGCAGGACGTCAAATCCACGATGCGGGCCGATTGTTGCTTCATCCATATAAAGCGCGCGCGAAAGCTCGATCTGAAGGCTGTGCACATGTTCTTGCGGGCGACCGTAATGGCGTGTGCAATAGCCCCCGGCATATGGATCATTGTGCGCGGGCGCAAAGCCCATATCACGGAAACAATCTTCCACAAACCGCGTCAATGACGGGTGGCAGGAACTTCCATAGCAATCGCCAAGCACCAGATCAACGCGGTTTTTTGCGCTGTCGCACGAATCTCCGGGCATCGAATGGCAATCAATCAGAATGCAGTAGCCAAAATTCGCCCGCGTCTGATCAATCAGTTTCTGCAATGCCTGATGATAGGGCCGATAATATGTCTCGATCCGTGAAAGTGCTTCTTCGGCGGGCAGGCGGGTCTTGTAGATCTCGACCCCGCCGCTGACCACGCGCGGGATCGATCCCAGTCCCGAAAGTGCGCGCATCGAATTGATGTCGTCATCCTCGGGCAGGTCGCCATCAAACATGCGCGGGTCAAGCTCCATCGCCGCCCGGTTCACATCAACATAGGCCCGCGGGAATGTTGCGCACAGCAAAGGCGCGCCAAGCTTGGGGGCGGCATTGAACAATTGATCGACAAAGGCATCTTCGGACGCGCGCAGCTCGAACGCGCCAATCCGTGCGCGTTCAATCAGATCCTGCGGGTACTGGCGGCCGGAATGCGGGGATGCAAACACCACCGGCAGGGTTTGCCGGGGTGGTAGGATTACGGTGGCAGGGCCAGTTGAGGCGAGTTCCGAAGGCAACTGGTTCATTGTCTTTCGTAATGTCCATCCCTTATGACGCGGATTTGGGCTTCGTCGTCCGTCTTGCGATCCGTTATCATACTATCTTCTAGCATATGGGAATTGCCACGGATTTGATGAACATTTTTTGTCAAAAAACCATTTCTGGGGTTGCGCCAAGTCCAGCCTTGGGCTAAATACCGCCTCGCCGACGCAAACGGCGCAGACCATTGTTTTCGGTTACGAAGCCTTGGTCTTTGGAAAGATGGATTTGCGGGCCTATAGCTCAGTTGGTTAGAGCGTTCGCTTGACATGCGAGAGGTCACAAGTTCGAGTCTTGTTAGGCCCACCATCTTTCAAACCCATAGGGGCCTATAGCTCAGTTGGTTAGAGCGTTCGCTTGACATGCGAGAGGTCACAAGTTCGAGTCTTGTTAGGCCCACCATTCCCACCCCGCCGGGTTCCCGTGCGGGGTTTTGTGTGTCCGGACCAAAGTTTATCGCATCTGCGCAATGCTCTTTCTGAACCGAAGCGCGCTAAAGGCAAAGAAGCCAACCCCGATCGCAAACACCAGCAGGAATTCTGGCCAGACCACCTCAATGCCAGCACCCCGAAACAGGATGGCCTGCGCGTATTTGACGAAATGGGTCGCGGGCGAGAATTGCATGATGTCCTGAAGCGTTTCCGGCATGCTTTCAAGCGGCGTGCTGCCGCCCGAGAGCAAGCGTAACGGCAACACCACAAGAATGAACAGCAAACCAAATTGCGGCATGGATCGCGTCATGGTGGCCAGGAAAATGCCAAGGGCTGTGGCAAAGAACAGATAGATCACCACACCGCCCATGAACAAAAGCTTCGATCCGGCAATCGGCACGCCCAGCACCAGCTCGACCACGAAAACAAGCGACAGCATGCAGGCAATCAAAATCACCAGCCCGTTGGCCCAGACCTTGGCCAGCATGATTTCATACGGGTTCAGCGGCATCACCAGAAGATGCTCGATCGTGCCATGTTCGCGTTCGCGAATAAGTGCAGCGCCCGAAAGAATGATCGACAGCATGGTGATTGCATTGATGATCTCCATCGTGCTGGTGAACCATTCGCTTTTGACATTCTGGTTATAGGCATAGCGGGTGACGATGCTGGCGGCTTCTGTTCGGTTCTGCCCGGCCCAGGCCGACTTGCCACCAAGCCAGGTCGAGACTTCCTGTGCGATGATGTTGCTGACATAGCTCTGGCCGATCCCGGCCTGCATCATCGCCGTGGCATCGATGTTAAGCTGCACTTCCGGGTCGCGGCCCGAAACCACATCGGCCTCAAATCGCGGCGGGATGACCAGCACAAAGGTAAATTCACCACTGTTCATCGCCGCATCAATGTCGCGTTCGGCAATGCGGACCGGCTCCTGAAAATACGGGGCCAGAAATGCATCCGAAATGCGCAGCGAAAGGGCCGATCCATCCTGATCGGCAATCGCAATCGAGCCGCGCCGCAGATCATGCGAAAAGCCCGTGGCGGCGTTATAAATCGCAAAGGAAAACGCCCAGACAATCAGCGCCATAAGCACCATGTCACGTCTGAGGCTGAAAAGCTCCTTGATGCCAAGGCGATAGATATTGCTGATCCGTCTGCCAAGCATATCCTTACACCTCCTGCTTTTTGAGAAGCAGCATCGAAAGCACGGTCAATGCCGGGAAAAAGATCAGAAGGGTGATCAGTTCGGGATAAAGCTCTGCAAAGCCAAGCGCCTTGGTAAAGGTGCCGACACTGATCGACATGAAATGCGATGTCGGAATGATGGTTGAAAGCACCACCGGCACCCCTTCAAGCGAAGAGACCGGCTGCATCATCCCCGAAAACATCACAGACGGCACCATGGTCGCAATCGCCGTACCAAAAAGGGCCGCGATCTGTGTGCTGGTAAAGGATGAAATCAAAAGCCCAAGACCCGTGGTCGCTGTGACAAACAGGATCGCACCGACCAGAAGTGTCAGGCCATTGCCCTGCAACGGCACCTCAAACCAGAACAGCGCCATTGCCGTCATCAAGACAAAGTTGATCAGGCCGAGCGCGATATAGGGCAATTGCTTGCCCCACAGGAATTCAAGTTTCGAAACCGGGGTCACATAAAGGTTGGTGATTGATCCCAGTTCCTTCTCGCGCACCACGCCAACCGCCATCAAAACCGCGGGGATAAACATCAAAAGCAACGCAATAACGGATGGCACCATGGCATAGATGCTTTTGAAATCCTGATTATAGCGGTATCGCGTCTCGATGCGCATCGGTTGGCCCATATCTGCAGTGCCAACATCGCGTTTGCGGTGCTCGCTCAGATACCGCTGATGAATGCCTTCGACATAGCCGTGAATGGTCTCGGCACGAAATGGCATGGAGCCATCAATAAACGCCCCGATTTCCGGGCTGGCCCCACGCCCGACATCGCGGCCAAAGCCCGGCGGAATTTCAATCGCCAGCGTGATCTCGCCCGACAACATCCTGGCTTCAAGATCGCCAATGCTGGCAAGCGGTTCCTGTTCCTCGAAATAGCGCGATCCCGAAAGGTTCTCGATATAGGTTCGGCTTTCCTGACTGCGGTCACGATCAAGCACCGCATAGGTCAGGTTTTCAACATCAAAGGTAATCCCCCAGCCAAATACCGGCATCAGGATGGCGGTCCCGATCAACGCAAACATCAGCCGGATCGGATCGCGCACCAGTTCCATGGTTTCACGCAGGGAATAGGCCCATAACCGCCGGAAGCTGAACAATGATGCACGGGCCGGTTTCCAGCTGGCTTGGTCGTCATTGCTTGAACTCAGCGCATCCTCAGGGGCAGGGGCGGGCGTGGTGTCCCCGTCCGCGCCATCTGCTTCCTCAAGATGGCTGATAAAGGCTTCTTCCAGTGTGTCGCAACCGCGCCCCTTGGTGATGGCGCTTGGCGTGTCGCTGATCAAAACCTTGCCCGCATGCATCAGCGATATGCGATCGCAGCGTTCCGCCTCGTTCATGAAGTGGGTGGAGATAAAAATCGTCACCCCCTGATCACGCGAAAGTTCGACCAGCAATTCCCAGAATTCGTCACGTGCGACCGGATCAACACCCGATGTCGGCTCATCCAAAATCAGGATTTCCGGGTTGTGGATGATCGCGACAGCCAATGACAATCGCTGACGCACGCCAAGAGGTAACCTCTCGCTTAGATCATCAAGATAGGGACCAAGCCCGAACCGCTTGGAAAGCTCGTCGATCCGCGGCTTGATTTTGTCGTGGCCCAAGTGAAACAGATGCGCATGCAGTTCAAGGTTCTGCATCACGGTCAATTCGGAATACAGCGAAAAGGCCTGGCTCATATAGCCAACCCGATTGCGAAGCGCGATATCCTTCCCGTCCACCGGCTTGCCAAAAAGTTCGGCCGTGCCCTCGGACGCATTCAAAAGCCCGGTCAGCATCTTCATGGTCGTGGTCTTGCCACAGCCGTTGGAGCCGAGAAAACCGAAAATCTCGCCTTTCTCAATGCGGAAGCTGACATCATCGACCGCAGTAAAATCACCAAACTTCTTGGTCAGGTGTTCGGCAACGATTGCTGGCGTGTCGCCATGAATGGTGCGTTCCGGGATGGTCAGCTCATGATGGCCTTTGCGTTCTTCTTCGGGCAACAGCGCGATAAAGGCGGCCTCAAGCGTCTCAGTCCCGGTGCGCTCCAAAATCTCGTCCGCGGTGCCGGTCGCAAGCACCTTGCCATCATTCATCGCAATCAGCCGGTCAAAGCGCGCCGCCTCATCCATATAGGCGGTGGCGACCAGAACCGTCATCTCGCTTTGGGTTTGGCGGATCGCATCGATCAGTTGCCAGAATTGTTGACGTGACAGCGGATCAACACCCGTGGTCGGTTCATCAAGGATCAGGATATCGGGATCATGGATCAGAGCACAACAAAGCCCGAGTTTCTGTTTCATCCCGCCCGAAAGCTTTCCCGCCGGGCGCTCGGTAAACGGATCAAGCCCGGTCGCCTCGACAAGCCGTGCTATGCGTTCATCACGCTCGCGCTTTCCCTGCCCAAACAGGCGGCCAAAGAATTCAAGGTTCTCGCGCACCGTCAGATCCATATACAGGTTCTTGCCAAGCCCTTGCGGCATATAGGCAATGCGCGGCAGGATCGCGTTGCGGTGCCGGGTGTCTTTCATTGATCCACCAAGCGTCTCGACCGTTCCGTCCTGCACCTTGCGCGCACCTGATATCAGGGCCAGCGCACTTGATTTACCCACCCCGTCCGGGCCGATAAAGCCAACCGTCTGTCCGGCCGGGATTTCAAGGCGGATGTCATCAAGGGATGTGACCTTGCCATAGCAGTGCGTCACCCCGTCAAGGCGCACTGCAATTCGGGATGCGTCGTCGCTGTGGTTGGTGTGCTCCACCATTATGTTGCGCTCTATTGCGTGTTCTGACGCAGGGTTGCGTCATCTGGAACATTCGGGGTGAAGGCATCCGGCCAGTCGTCATGATCGGCCAGCATGACATAAGCCTCGCCGGGCAGGCCGGTTTTCACCCGCTTGATATGCTCCGCAAGCAATTCCGGATCGATCCGCACCTTGACGCGAAACATCAGCTTGTCACGCTCTGCCCTTGTTTCGACCTCGCGCGGGGTAAATTGCGCATCATCGGCGACAAACGATACCTTGGCCGGAATGACAAAATCTGGCGCGGCATCCAGAACAATCCGCGCTTCATTGCCGACAAACGCCAGCCCTGCCTGACGGGTGGGCAAGAACACATTCATGTAAACATCGGTCAGATCGATCATGGTGATCACCGGGCCACCACCGGCCAGAACCTCTCCCGGTTCGGCAAGGCGGTATTGCACCCGGCCATCACGAGGTGCCCTCAGGACCGAATCATCAATCTGGACTTCAATGCCGTCAAGTGCTGCCGATGCGGCGGCGACATTCAGGCGCGAGCTGGTCAGGCGCGCCTTGGCCGCGCTCAGGGCGGCGCGTGCAATGTCACGGTCGGCCCGGCGCTGATCGACTTCCTGTCGGGAAATGTTGTTGTTTTTGACAAGCTCTTCGGCACGTGAAAGCTGCTGCTCGGCAAAGGAAAGCTCGCTTTCGCGCTGGATAATCTGGGCTTCGGCCTCGGCAATGCCTTGCTCGGCGCTCGCGACCTCTGCACGGGCACGCGCACGGCTGGTCATCAGTTCGGCGGTATCCATGCGCGCCAATACCTGCCCGCGCGTGACCTGATCACCTTCCTCGACCAGAACTTCTTCCACCCGCCCGGCATATTTGGTGGCAACCCGCACTTCCTCGGCCTCAATGCGGCCATTGCCCGATGCGATATAGTCAGGCAGGTCTGATTGCTGTGCCTGCCAATAGGCATAGCCACCCGCAGCAGCGGCGATAATCACCACAAGAACGATCAACACGGCACGCAAGCTTTTCATTCCATTCTCCGAAAACGGGGCGGACCAAGGCAGGGCGTTGGCAGGCCGGGATGGGGTTGTTGACGCCGTCAATCCATCTGACCAAAAGTCACTTGTCTTTGCAACGCAACACTTTCTGGAATGATCCTAGGTGATTGCAATTTGCAGTGCTTTGATGTTGCGCAATCTATTTGAAAACCATTTGCCGGTTTCAGACGTTTAACGGATGGGTGGCGCAAGGACCTTATGGGCCGTATGCGGCGTTCGGAAAATTTCCCGCCAAATTGGCGGCGATTGTTGCGAGCGTTTCGGCTATATTGCGCTGCGATTGGTTTGTTTTCAAAGGATTGTCTGTCCGGTGCTGTTTTTTCACATCAATGTCGCTCTTGCCTGTTTGTATGTTCTTATGCGTCACGTGCGGTATCTGGCGTGGCCGCTTTGGGCAAAGGTCGCCTTTGGCGTGTTGCTTCTGGTTGGCTCCCAGCATCATCTGTATTCCCGCATTGCCTTTGGCAGCATGTTCTTGCCGGAATTCCCGCAGCCGGTTGTGGTGGCGGTCAATGTTGCGTTTGGCGTGATTTTCTTTCTGGCGTGGTTCCAGTTGGCCTATGACCTGGTCGGGCTTTTGCTGCGCTGGGTGATCCTGCGCCGCAAGCAGCACCCGCCAAAAATCCTGCGCACCATCATGTCCTTTGCCGCCATCGCACTGGCCAGCTTTGGCGTGGCAGAAAGCATGCGTGTGCCCGACGTCAAGGAAATGGATGTCACCATCCGCAATCTGCCGGACCGGTTTGATGGCTATCGGCTTGTGCAGCTGACCGACCTTCACATCAGCAAGTTCTATGAACGCCTCTGGGTGGCCGAGGTGGTTGAAAAAACCAACGCGCTTGAGCCGGACCTGATCGTGATCACCGGCGATCTGATCGATGGTGAATTGCCGCTGCGCTACGATGATGTGCAGCCGCTTCATGATCTTGTCGCCCCTGATGGCGTCATCACCATTCCGGGCAACCATGAATATTATTTCGGCTATGAAAACTGGATGCGCCATTATGGCGGGCTCAACATGCTCACCCTTGAAAACGATCATATCGTGCTGGACCGCGATGGCGATCAGCTGACCATCGCCGGTGTTACCGACCTTCGCGCCGGCAACACGGACCGCCCTGAACCCGATGTCGCCAAGGCGCTTGAAGGTCGCCCGGAAGGGGCGCCGGTGATCCTGCTTGATCATCAACCGAAAATGGCCCGTGATGCCGCCCCGCTGGGTGTTGACCTGCAACTTTCCGGTCACACCCATGGCGGCATGGTATGGGGCTTTGACAATATCGTTGCCATGGTCAATGGCGGCTTTGTGTCGGGCATGTATGACATTGACGGCATGCAGCTTTACGTCAATAACGGCACCGCCCAATGGCCGGGCTTCGCCATCCGCGTTGGCGTGCCGGCCGAACTCACCGTGATCACACTTCGAAAGGGCTAATCGGAAACAAGCCTTTTACAACGTCGTCATTCCCGCGAAGGCGGGAATCTCAATCGGTGGTACGGGAGATGGATTCCGGGTCTGCGCTTTGCTGCGCCCGGAATGACGGGATTTCATGTCATGAAAAGCAGAAACGGCGTCCCGGGATATCCGGACGCCGTTTGTGATCGGGTAGGGCGGATGATCAGGCTTAGGTTTGCAAGCCGGCACAGCGCGCGGTGTTGCGGACATGGGCCTGCATTTCGCGCCGTGCGCCGTCGGCGTCATTGTTGCGCAGGGCTGCGATGATTTTGCGGTGCTCACCGATGGATTCCCGCATGCGTTCCGGATCGGTGATCGGGATCGGCTGGCGCTGGGTTTCGGTGATCTTGTCGCGCACCGCCTGATAAAGTTCGCGCATCATGCTGTTCGAACAGGCCTCGACAATCGTTGCGTGGAATTCCAGATCGGCCTCGACATTGGCAATCAGGTCCTGTTCGGCCCAGCATTTTTCCATGCGGTTGGTGGCATCTTCCATCGCCTCAAGCTGGGTCGCGGTCAGGCGGCCACAGGCCAGGGCTGCGATTTCACTTTCAAGGATCATGCGTGTCTGGAACACGTCAAAAACACTGTGGCTTTCCGAATAGCGCCACGGTGCCATGTCGGCTTTGCTGCGACTCTCAGGGTCGGTCACAAAGGTGCCGCGCCCGGCCTCTGTCTTGATCAGGCCAAGTGTTTCAAGGGTCAGAAGTGCTTCGCGCAAGGAAGCCCGGGAAATGCCGAATTTCTGCGCGAATTCGCGCTGGGATGGGATTTTGTCGCCCGGGGTCAGTTCCCCATTCTGGATCATGTCCTGAATTTGGCGTGCGACCGTCTGCGGTAGCGGCGTGCGGTTGAACATTCCCTCGGGTCCTTCTTGCGTATTTTTTGCTCAGTTGTTGGTATGAAAACAAATCTGACTCATTTTTGCACAAACAATCTTGCACGTGTCATCCAAATATGGTTGTCTGGCCTGACTGGTCAGACCAGTTAGACCAGAAGTATCTCAGGGTAGGCTAAAAACACAAGGAATTCATAATGAAGTTTCTCAACTTTCTGACATCCAGCGTTGTTGGCGGCGTTCTTGCCGTGTCCTCACTGGCATCCGCAAACGCAGCAGACCTGACCGTTGGGGCCAATATCGGCAACGTGCCGTGGGAATTCGAAGAAGCTGACGGCACCGTGGTCGGTTTTGAAGTCGATCTCGTCAATGAAATCGCAAGCCGCCTTGGCAAGTCGGTCGAGTTCGTCAACATCCCGTTCAACGGCCTGTTCCCGGCCGTGCAGTCGGGCCGGATCGACATGGCGGTTTCCTCGATCACCATCACCGACAAGCGTCTTGAGTCTGTCACCTTCGCACAGCCTTACTATGACAGTGACCAGTCCCTGACCGCCACCGCAGAAGGCGGCGTTTCGGGTCTTGCAGACATGGATGGCAAGGCCGTTGGTGTTGATACCGGATCCACCGGTGACATGTGGGTGACCAAGAATGGCGACGAATACGGCATTGCCGATGTCCGCCGTTACGAAGGCCTGTCCCCGGCCATGCTTGACCTGCAGGCGGGCCGTATTGACGGTTACGTAAGCGACATCCCGGCACTGCTCTATTACGTCAAGGACAAGCCGAACCTCAAAGTGGTCGAGCGCATCACGACTGGTGAAAAATACTCGATCATGTTCAACAAGGATGCGGCACTCGCAATCGAAGTTAACGATGTTATCACCGAACTGAAAAAAGAAGGCTTCATCGCTGGTCTGCATGAAACCTGGTTCGGGGCTCAGCCGGAAGACACCACCTCGACGGTTAAGGTGCTTGATATGCCGTCCATCGACTAAGCGCATATCGCATCTCTTGCTCACCGACGGTACCAAACGGCTCCCGGTATCGTCGGTGGGGCAACTCTGACTTGGTGGTGAAATGGATTTATTTTCGACTTTCTTTAACATCCCCGTCCTGATGCAAAGCCTTCCGCAGCTTATGAACGGCTTGCTTGTCACCATCGGGATCGGCGCAACCAGCATCATTGCCGGTCTGATCGGCGGGCTGTTTCTGGCCGTCTTGCGCCTCTATGCCGGGCCGGTCGTAACCGCGCTTGTGCGCGGCTATATCGATGTGTTCCGCTCGATCCCGCTTCTGGTGTTGCTGATCATTGTGTATTACGCGCTGCCTTTTGTCGGCATTCGGCTGTCGCCCTTCTTCTCGGCCGTAACAGCCCTGACACTGGTGTCTGCGGCCTACACAGCCGAAATTTTCCGTGCCGGGATCGAAGCCATCCCCAAGGGCCAGTTTGAAGCGTCCGCAGCCCTCGGTCTGTCCAACCGCTACATCATGACCGATGTCATCCTGCCCCAAGCCATCCGCATCGTCATTCCGCCGCTGACCAATAACTGCATCAATGTGCTGAAAGACACCGCCCTGGCATCGGTTGTTGCCATGCCCGACCTGCTCAAACAGGCGACCCAGGCACAGGCACTTGCCGCCAACCCGACGCCGCTGATTGGCGCTGCCGTGATCTATCTGATCCTGCTTCTGCCGATGGTGCGCTATGTCGCGCATCTTGAAAAACGTTTTAGCCGCGGGAGAAGCTGATGAAAGCGCCACTGATCAAAATTTCCAACCTGCGCAAGACCTATGGCCAGTTCACCGCCCTGCATGGCATCGATCTTGAAATCGCCCAGGGCGAAGTGCTGTGCGTTGTCGGCCCGTCGGGGTCCGGCAAATCAACGCTGATCCGCTGCATCAACCATCTCGAAGCGTTCGAGGACGGCAGCGAAATCACCGTTGATGGCATCCCGGTGCGTCCCGGTCCCGATCTGGATCAGGTCCGGGCCGAAGTCGGCATGGTGTTTCAATCATTCAACCTGTTCCCGCACATGACCGTGCTGCGCAATGTCATGCTGGCTCCGATCCGGGTTCGCAAAATGTCAGAGGCGGACGCCGAAAAACGCGCCCGCGATCTGCTTGAAAAGGTCGGCATTTCCGTTCAGGCCGACAAATACCCGGCCCAGCTTTCAGGCGGGCAGCAACAGCGTGTGGCGATTGCCCGTGCCCTTGCCATGGAACCGCGTGTGCTTCTGTTTGACGAGCCGACATCTGCCCTTGATCCCGAAATGGTCGGCGAGGTTCTCGATGTCATGAAAAAGCTCGCCGGGACCGGGGTCACCATGGTCGTGGTCACCCATGAAATGGGCTTTGCCCGTCAGGTCGCCGACCGCGTCCTGTTCATGGATGGCGGCGCGATTATCGAGGCCGGAACCCCGACCGAAATTTTCGATGCGCCCAAAGAAGAACGCACAAGGAACTTCCTCCACGCCGTTCTCGACCATTAGAATAAAAGACAAATCAACCGGAGGATGCCTTCAATGGCAGATCAACGTACCCTTGATATGGACTATGTCCACAGCCAGTTTCCCGCCCTTGCCAAGGGCTGGACCTTCTTTGACAATGCCGGCGGATCGCAAATCCTGTCCAAGGCGTTGGACCGCATCAATGCGTTTCTGATCGAGCGCAATGTGCAGATCGGCGGCTCCTACGAAGTCTCGCAAAAGGCGGCCGAAGCCCTTTTGGATGCGCGCAAGTCTGCCGCCCAGCTGGTCAATGCGAGCCGCCCCGAAGAAATCATTTTCGGCGCCTCGACCACGGTATTGCTGCAAAACCTCGCGCGTGCCATGCGCAGCCAGTTCAAACCGGGTGACGAGATTGTCGTTACCATCGGCGACCATGAAAGCAATATCGGCCCTTGGGTCGCACTCGAGGAATTCGGTGTGAACATCCGTTTCTGGGAACCCGATGTCAAAACCGGGCGTCTCAGCCTTGATGGCCTCAAGGCCGCGATGAGCGACCGCACCAAACTGGTTTGCGTCACGCACGTGTCCAACATCATTGGCGAAATCAACCCGATCCGCGAATTTGCCGATTATGCCCACGCCAATGGTGCGAAAATCTGTATCGATGCCGTCGCCTATGCGCCGCACCGCGCGGTGGATGTTAAGGCCTTTGATGCCGATTATTACGTCTTCAGCCTCTATAAAACATACGGCCCGCATGGGGCCATGATGTATGGCAAGTATGACCTGCTGCTCGAGCTTGATACGCTCTATCATTATTTCTACGGCAAGGACAAAGTCCCCGGAAAGCTTGAAGCCGGCAACCCCAGCTATGAAATGGCCTATTCGGTCTGCGGCATTGTCGATTACCTGACGGAGTTGGGTGAGCGGGCCATGGGAGACAAGTCCGGCACCGTGCGCGATAAAATTGTCGCCGCCTATGACGCCATCGCGGCACAGGAAAATGCCCTGACCGAACGTCTTCTGACCTATCTGCGGGGCCGCAATGATTGCGTCATTGTCGGGCAGGATGACAACCGCGACGGCACGCGCATCCCGACCATTGCGTTCCGCTTTGATGGCCGCAATGCCGAGGAGGTCTGCAAGATCATTGACCGTGAAAAGATCGCCATTCGCTTTGGTGATTTCCATTCACGCCGACTGGTCGAATATATGGGCCTGTCTGATAATGCTGGCGTTTTGCGTGTGTCGATGGTGCACTACAACACGATTGAACAGGTGGACCGTCTGACTGCGGCGTTTGACCGCCTGCTTGACGCGACCGATCAATAAGGGGGCAGGCCACATCATGCAGTTTGACCGCATCATCAAAAACGGCACCATCGTTACCGCCAGCGACACCTATGTTGCCGATCTTGGCATAAAGGATGGCAAGATCGCCGCCATCGCCGATGCCCTGACCGGCGCGGACGACATCGTTGATGCCACCGGGCTTTACGTTATGCCGGGCGGGATCGACAGCCACGTGCATATTGATCAGCCATCCGGCGATGGCATCGTCATGGCCGATGATTTCGAAAGCGGTACGCGTTCGGCGGCCATCGGCGGCAATACCTCGATCCTCGCATTCTGCATGCAGGAAAAGGGCGACAGCCTGCGTCATTCGCTTGACGTCTATCACGCCAAGGCGGATGGCAATTGCCATATTGATGTGGCCTTCCACCTGATCGTCACCGACCCGACCCCGTCCGTGCTGGGCCAGGAACTCCCGGCCCTGGTCGAGGACGGCTATACCTCGTTCAAGGTTTTCATGACCTATGAAAACCTGCGGCTGCGCGATGATGAAATCCTCGATACCCTTGATGCCGCGCGCAATACCGGCGCACTCGTTCTGGTCCATTGCGAGAACGAGGACGCCATTCGCTTCCTGATCGGCCAGCACGAAGCCGCCGGCGAATTCTCCGCCAAATCCCACGCCACGACCCGGCCCATCGCGGCTGAGCGCGAAGCCACCCATCGTGCGCTGTCACTGGCCGAAATTGTTGATACCCCGATTGTGATTGTCCATGTGTCGAACCAGCAGGCGATGGAAGAAATCGAACGCGCCCGTGTACGCGGCTCCAAGGTCGTCGGCGAAACCTGCCCGCAATATCTCATGCTGACCGCTGATGACCTTGATCAGGACGAACTCGAAGGCGCCAAATTCGTCTGCTCCCCGCCGCCACGTGACAAGGAAAGTCAGGACGCCTGTTGGGATGGTCTGGAACGCGGTGTGTTTGACCTGTTCTCGTCCGATCATTGCCCGTTCCGCTTTAACGACCCGGAAGGCAAGCTCAATGAAAAGGGCAAGAAAAGCTTCCGCTGGATCCCCAATGGCATCCCCGGTGTGGCAACCCGACTGCCAATCCTGTTTTCCGAAGGCGTGCAAAAGGGCCGCATCGACCTCAACCGCTTTGTCGCACTTACCGCGACCAACCACGCCAAACTCTATGGCATGTACCCGCAAAAGGGCACCATCGCGATTGGCTCGGACGCCGACCTGGCCCTTTGGGACCCCAACAAAAACGTCACCATCACCAACGACATCCTGCAACAGGGCTGCGACTACAGCCCCTATGAAGGCCTCGAAGTCAAAGGCTGGCCCGTCCACACCATCGTGCGCGGCAAAACCGTGGTCAAGGACGGCAAAGTCACCGGCCAGAAGGGCGACGGCAATTACTTGGCCCGGCAGAAGTCTAATCTCGTGACACCCAAGTCAGTCTAATTAGGCGGTCGCAAACAACCGCCAGCGCACACCCTCATTCACGTGACATCAGGTGCAAGGGTTGAGAATCCCACTAATCGAAAATGAAAGGCAGCCTCAATTCAGGGCTGCCTTTTGCGTGTCTCAGCATTGAAAAACTCAGCCTTGCCTTCGCCGCTGCGATACAAAAGATTGTCCCAAACCACCTATCATTCAGAAAATGCTAGCGCCACCTATGGTGAAATCTGGATTTCGGCTTATCACAACCTAGTTCAATTAAACCCAAGTCGCTGATCTCTTAGCTGTTCACGTCAACAAGATGCTGTCTTTTTTGATTGAAAGTCGCATTGAGGATTCCAATGCTATTCTTGTTTATGCACTCAGGAAAATGGCGTTTAGTTCACTTACAGTGTCTTATGAACTAAAATAGGTTATTATATATACTAAAGAAGATTTTTTAAAATATTGAAATAATTAATTTAATTTGGGGTATACACGTAATTTTCGCTGATAGTGTTTCTAAATATACAAAATAGTCTTCGCTAAATTTTTCTTCATCAGTCGCCCAACAGTCTTGATGGAGCAAAAAATATGAGCGAAGCGATTAAGTTAGTTCAGACCCTAGCGACGTTAACTCCTACCGTTCTTGCGTTATTAGTGAGCTTAGGTGTCGTCTGTTTAGCCTTGTTTGCGATCTACGCAGTATTCCGACTATCAGGTTCCGGAGTGAAAAAATGAAAAAGGACAACTGGGTTCGTCTGCCAACTCAATGGATTCATGATCGCGAATTAACCCGCTTTCGTTGGGGAAGCGGCGGTGGTGATGAAACAGCTGCTTTGATGACTCTGATTGCTTTAGTCCATGGCGCGGATCAGGAAACCGGAGTTTCGAACAGGACATATGACGAGCTTTGCACGGCTACAGGAATAAGCCGTGCAAAGGTGTCCAGCGGACTTAAGCTCCTTCTTGGTCGAGATATCGTTGCGACGGGGGAAAAGCGAGGACACTATGAACTGGTTGGCTTCGAACCAACACAGGGGTATTGCATGCTCCCCGTTGCCCGCCTTTACTCAGGAGGAGAAATACAACCCTTCAAAGAGTTTTATCTTCGCAAGAAGGCAGAGTTGAACGCGTTGAAGCTTTATCTGCTGTTCGCATGTCATCGTTCGCGTCAGACGAATATGGCTCACATAGGCTTTGACAAAATCGAAGCCTATACTGGGGTACGTGGAAATGACATTAAAGCGGCTACAAGCATGCTTGCAGCACTGTCGATGGTATACATCGAGAGATTACCTAGCAGCGAAAGTGAAGCCGGAGTTCATAACGCATATCGATTGGTCGGGCTGGAACCGAAGCGTCACATGGGAACGACTGGGCGGAGAATGATGCCGTCAGATTTCGAAGAAATGTTTTGAACTCATAGATCAAATTTAATCATGATTGATGATCAGCGCAAATTGGTCTTGGAGCTAGCATGTCTCAGAGGAGCAAGGTTTTAAGGTAATCAGGCTTTCAGGATTCTGGGTCTCATTGTGCGCAAAAACATAAACAGTAAAGCGAGCAAGGTGTTGGATACTGAGTTTCTACTTCCCCAACGTATATCTGCATTTCAGAAAATTCGCTGCATTATTCTAAACGAGTTTGAAAACTTGTCAGAGAAACTGGGAAGTAGCTGTCAATTCCCTGGGCACGAAATGCTAGAACAACGAGCATTTCTTCAGTTCCGGAATTTCAAAGATATCTTTGACTTAACGGTGAATAGTTCGTCTGGTTATCGAACGTTGTCGTCTCGTACGATTGCGATTGATTACTTTCAGTACATGCTGCCTGGCGTTAAGTTCGAAATCGGGGCTACTAGAGATTATCGGCCTGTAGACCCCGAACATGTTCTCGGTTGCTCGTGGCAGAACTATTCTGTGCCTAGCAATCCCCTAGAAATTATCAGCAAGCTAAATGCAGCTCCGCCCGGAGGAATCAATCGTGCAATCTACATTCAGGTAGAAGACCTACCGATATTTATTGCAGATGAGGGCCAGAACAGAGTGGAGTTGTTTCGGCGTCATAAGCACAAAATCAACGCAGATATTCGAAAACTTGTGGTGACACGACGTCCGTTGATTCAACGTAACGCCTTAGGTGATAAATGGTTGGCAACTTGGCCAAATAGATTCGGAACCCTTATACTTGTGGCTCTTCCGTTCCCAAGTATCTCTTTACCGATGTACCGTGCGCTTGGGGTTGAGTTGAAGACAACGCGATTACCCGTTAACGAGACGGATGTCCAGAGAAGCATAGACCGTACAATTGAGAGGATGGCAGACTCAGTGGGGTTGCCATGAGCCGTTAGCGAATGGATAGGTGCTGACGCCGGTTTCAGTATAATTAATAACGGGCAAATAATGTTGTAGGTAGAGCTTATAAAACTCAAGTACCGTTTTATAAGCTCTACCTACCACATTGTTCAAATACTCGACTGGATGCTGGGCTTCACCCCTTCACAGCGGCCCACTTGGCAGCGGCAAGAATAGCCAGTTACTAGCATGTTCTAAAGACCCGTCGCATCGACCTTCTTTTTCCAACTCATGCCAGAGGGCTCGCGCGAGGTTTCCTGATAGCGGGTTTCGTGGCCATAGATACCGGCCATACTGCAATACTCGGTTCATACAGGTGATTAAGGAAGCGGGGAGGTTGATCTTAAAACGTCGCGACTACACAGATCACTCAACAACCAGATCAAACACCACCAACCCGGCGACACCACCGTCAAGCAGGCCAACCAACTGCCCGCCCAAGGCCTTGTGCTCTGGATGTTCCAGATAGGCATCACGTGCCGCCGCATCGTCAAAATCAATTGAAAATCCGTGCCGGAAGCCTTGTTCAAGCCCCTCCGGGCTGACCGAAACGCCGCCGTCAAAGCCGCGCATGCCGGGGATGTGGTTTTGAATGTCGGCCAGTTTGGCGAACAGGCTGTCGATTTCGGCCTTGGTGACCTCGGCCTTGAATTTGGTAAGAACGATGTGACGGATCATGGGGTTTCCTATGCAACACGTTTGGCGAGGTATTCGACCGGATGCTGAGGCTTGCCCCCTTCATAGCGGTCCACCTGACAGCGGCAGGAATAGCCGGTGACCAGCATGTTTTGTGGGCCCATCGCATCGACCTTCTTTTTCCAGCTCAGGTCATAGAGCTCGCGCGAGGTTTCCTGGTGGCGGGTTTCGTGGCCATAAACACCGGCCATGCCGCAGCAGCCGGTTTTCTCCGTGGTGAGCTTTAGCCCAAACGCATCAAAGATTTTCTGCCATTTCACGCCAACATCGGGAAGCGACGTCTTTTCCGTGCAATGGGGGAACAGGCTTGCCGGGGCCTTAGTCGTGCCCATGTTAACGCCGTTATCAATTTTGGGCGGGGTCAGGCGGCCGTGTTCGATCTCGCCCGCCAGCCATTCATGGAACAGATGGACGCGGTAATCCGGGCGGTTTGAAAGGCGTTGGGCGTATTCCTGCCGGTAGGTCAGCGTCACGCTGGCCTCGATCCCGATCATTGGAATTCCAACTTGCGCGATTTTGCCCAGCACGATGTCATTTTGCTTCGCCTGATAATCAAAGCGTTTAAGGAACCCCTTCACATGCATCGCCTTGCCATTGGGGCGATAGGGCGGCACGAAAACGCGATATCCAAGACGCTGCAACAGGTCGACATGCGCCAGCACCACATGGGTGTCGTAATGCGTGGTAAAGCAATCCTGCACAAGGATCACCGACTTGGCCTTTTCATCAGCACTTAGGCTATCCAGCTCCGCCTGCTTGAACTTGCCAATACCGCGTTGGCGCAAGGCTGATTTAAGGCTCTGGCGATGGAGTTTCGGCAGATCTGTCAGGCCGATGAAGCGTTTGAAGATCCAGGGCATCGGTGGGATGGATTGCAGCGCGTTAAACAGCCCCGGCGCCCTTGCCAGAAGGGGTGCCATGCTTTCAAGCGATGCAATCACATGGTCCTTGATGGGGCGTTTGTAGCGCGTGTGATAGGTCTCAAGGAACCGGGATTTCATTTCCGGGATATCGACCTTGACCGGGCATTGCCCCGCACACGCCTTGCACGACAGGCAACCGGCCATCGCCTCATAGACGTCATGGGAAAAATCCCGACCATTGATGACGGCCAGATCCTTGTTCATCGGATCGGTGCCAACAGAAAGCTGGCGGATCCATTCGCGGATCATTCCGGCCCGGCCCTTGGGCGAATGCACACGCGATCGCGTGACCTTATAGGACGGGCACATGGCATCCATCAGATCCCAGTTAAAGCACGCCCCGTTGCCGTTACACCGCGTCGCGTTCAGGTATTCATCGCGCAACGCATCCTCGATCTGGCGGTCAAACTGGCCGCGCATAGGGGCTTCGTCGATTGCGGTGATCGGTGTGTTTTTGCTGTAGGGCGAGGCGATCTTGCCGGGGTTAAGTTGCCCTTCGGGATCGA
The DNA here is from genome assembly GCF_002295455.1 of Thalassospira sp. UBA848. NCBI lineage: Bacteria > Pseudomonadati > Pseudomonadota > Alphaproteobacteria > Rhodospirillales > Thalassospiraceae > Thalassospira > Thalassospira sp. UBA848. Next base: position 59,279 of record NZ_DBGS01000037.1, read on the forward strand.
ACGCCTCCTTGATGCGACGCAGTACATCGTAAAGCTCCGGCCCGAAATAGACGGGGGAGTATTCGCCCCGGAACCCCTTGCCATGCTCGCCCCAGATCAGGCCGTTATAGCGTTTGGTAAGCTCCGCCACCGCGTCCGAAACGCGCCGGATGCGGGCCTCGTCCTCTTCATCCATCATGTCAAGCAGCGGGCGGACATGCAAACACCCGACATCGACATGGCCAAACATGCCGTAATCAAGCCCCTCGGCATCCAGCAATGCCCTGAACTCGGCAATGAAATCGGCAAGGTTTTCCGGCGGCACGGCGGTATCTTCGACAAACGGGGTGGCGCGGCGTTTGCCCTCAAGATTGCCGAGCAAGCCCACCGATTTCGCCCGGATCGACCAGATGGCGGCGATCTGCGCAGGGTCCGTCGCCTGCACAAAGCCGATGGGTGCAAAGTCGGCATTTGGGTTGGCCTCAAGGTAGGATTTAAGCTCGGCTTGTTTGGCCGCAACCTCGGCCTCCGCCTCTCCAACGAACTCGACGACGTTAAAGCCGCGTGTCGGCGTATTGCTGTTTTCCGTGCCAAGAAGCTTTCCCAGCATGTGCCAGCTTTCATCCTGCTCGGCCAGTTTCATGACCTTGTCATCGATGCTTTCAATCGCCACCGGGTCAAACTGCACCAGCGTTTTGACGTGACGAAGGGCACTGTCAAAGCTATCATAGCGCACCACCGTGACGGCCTTGAATTTCGGCAGCGGAATGACGCGGAAGGTGATTTCCTTGACCATGCCAAGGCTGCCCTCGGCCCCGGCAATCAGGAAGGACAGGTTCATGTCCCCGGTGTCAGATACCGCTTCCTTAAGGTTATAGCCCGTAAGCCCGCGGTTCATTTCCGGGAAGGTTGATTTGATCTGATCCCGCCTTGGCGCGATTTCGTCATGGACCTTTTTATAAAGCTGCCCCACACGATCCGCGCGTTCCATGGTGTCTTTGGCTTCCGTGGCGCTCATCGCACGGGTGTTGAAATCCGTGCCATCGATCAGCACCGTGGTCATGTCATGGATGTAATGGCTGGTCTTGCCATAAATCCGCGATCCCTTGCCCGAA
>NZ_DBGS01000068.1:0-23242 GCF_002295455.1 Thalassospira sp. UBA848
CAAGTTCGACGGCCCGAAAAAGATTGTGGTCGAAGGCAAGGACAAGGGCACCTATACGGCGAAGAACTATATCATCGCGACCGGTGCACGTGCCCGTTCACTGCCGGGTCTTGAGGCCGACGGCAAGGTTGTTTGGGATTACAAAAAGGCGATGACGCCAGACAAGATGCCCAAAAGCCTTGTTGTGGTGGGTTCCGGTGCCATCGGGATCGAGTTTGCCAGCTTCTACCACACCATGGGTGCGGATGTGACCGTGGTGGAAATCATGCCGCAGATCATGCCGGTTGAAGACAAGGAAGTCGCAGGTCTGGCGCAGAAAATGATGACCAAGGACGGGATGAAGATCCTGACCGAAGCCAAGGTCGCCAATCTGAAACGCAATTCCGATAACGTTGTCGTCACGGTCGAAACCAAGGACGGCAAGAAACAGGAATTGACCGTTGATCGCGTGATTTCGGCCGTGGGTGTCATCGGTAATACCGAAGGTCTTGGTCTTGAAACCACCAAGGTCAAGGTTGATCGCAATGTGATCGGCACGGATGAATATTCGGCAACCGCAGAGCCGGGCATCTATGCCATTGGTGATGTTGCAGGTCCGCCGATGCTGGCGCACAAGGCAGAGCACGAAGGTGTTGTTTGCATTGAAAAGATTGCCGGTGTCAAAGGCGTTCATCCGATTGATCCGCGCAAGATTCCGGGTTGCACCTATTGCCATCCGCAGGTGGCAAGTGTTGGTCTGACCGAAGCCAAGGCCAAAGATGCCGGTTATGAAGTCAAGGTCGGCAAGTTCCCGTTCATCGGCAACGGCAAGGCGGTTGCCCTTGGCGAAGCCGAAGGTCTGGTGAAGACCGTGTTTGATGCCAAGACTGGTGAGTTGCTTGGCGCGCACATGGTGGGTGCGGAAGTGACCGAGCTGATCCAGGGCTTTGTGGTTGCGATGGGCCTTGAAACGACCGAGGAAGATTTGATGCATACGGTCTTCCCGCATCCGACGCTGTCGGAAATGATGCATGAGTCGGTCCTTGACGCCTATGGCCGTGCGATCCACTTCTAAAGCTTAAGACGTTGTGTCGTGCCGGGCGGACATGCCCGGTATGATCACCTTTTTACGAATGTCGGTTTGACAAATGCGCGGCGTGGCGGCAAATTGCCGCCCGTCCAATCCTTCGGAGGTAACTCTATGTCGACGGCGCCCAGCGAACAGAAACCCGTTCGTCACCCGGAAAAGCAGAAACGGCCAGACCGCCCATCGGGGCGCAAACCGTCCTGGATCAGGGTCAAGGCTCCGACCTCCAAGGGCTATCAGGAAACCCGCGAACTTGCGCGTGGCCTGAACCTTCATACCGTTTGTGAAGAAGCCGCATGCCCGAATATCGGCGAATGCTGGCAAAAGAAACACGCATCCTTCATGATCATGGGCGATACCTGCACGCGTGCATGTTCGTTCTGTAACGTCAAAACGGGCATGCCAAATGCGCTGGATCCGTTCGAGCCGGAAAACCTGGCGATGGCGGTTGCAGACATGCAGCTTAAGCATGTTGTGATTACGTCGGTGGACCGTGATGATCTGGCCGATGGCGGGGCAGCACATTTTGCCCGCGTGATCGAGGCGATCCGTCACAAGTCGCCGGAAACGACGATTGAAATCCTGACGCCGGACTTCCGTGACAAGCCGGGTGCGGTTGAAATCGTTGCCAAAGCGCGTCCGGACGTGTTCAACCACAATCTTGAAACCGTGCCGCGGCTTTATACCAATATCCGACCGGGCGCGCGCTATTACCAGTCGCTGCGCATTCTTGATCGCGTCAAGCAGATTGACCCGACGATCTTTACCAAATCCGGCCTGATGGTTGGTCTGGGTGAAGAGCGCAAGGAACTGGCACAGGTGATGGATGATCTGCGTGTGGCAGATGTCGACTTCCTGACGATTGGCCAATATCTGCAGCCGACCCTGAAGCACGAGCCGGTCCACAAGTTCGTCACGCCGGACGAATTTGATGATTATGCGTCTATGGCGCGTGGCAAGGGCTTCTTGATGGTATCGGCGACGCCGCTGACACGTTCGAGCTATCATGCCGACCGCGACTTCGAGCAGCTGCGTGAAGCCCGCGAGAGAAAGCTGGCCGCCGCAGAAGCCGCAAAGGCCAAGGCGGACGCGGTTACCGCCGCGCAGTAAAAGTCAGATCAAACCAATTACGCGACGATCAGGGGAGATATCGAGTGCCGACGCATGCAGAGCGCAGGAAACTGCCCTATACGCCGGAACAACTCTTTGATCTCGTTGCGGATATCGATTCCTACTCGGAATTTCTGCCGTGGTGTGTCGCGTCGCGCGTGCGCAAGCGCGATGGCGATGTGCTGAAGGCCGATCTGGTGATCGGCTTTAAGATGTTTCGCGAGAAATACACATCCCAGGTAACCCTGCAACGCCCGGACCGGGTTGATGTTGAATATCTGCAAGGGCCGTTCAAGTACCTTAACAATCACTGGGTATTTGAGGAGGACGAGGATGGCGGCACGTCGCTTGATTTCTTTGTCGATTTCGAGTTTCGGTCAGCACTTTTGCAGAAAATGATCGGCGTTGTGTTTAACGAAGCCGTCAAGATGATGGTGGGGGCGTTTGAAACCCGTGCCCGCGAAGTGTATGGCGAGCCGAAATTGCCGACATCTGAAAATCAGGCCTGATTCCTAGCGATCCAGCATTTCTTCAATCAGGGCAAAGGCCTTGAGGACCGTTGCCTTGCGCACGGTGTGACGATCACCGGGAAAGACCGTGTGGGTCGTGATGGTATCGCGCCCCTTGGCCGCACAACCAAAATGAACCAGTCCGACCGGTTTGGTATCCGTTCCGCCACCCGGACCGGCAATGCCGGTGACCGAAACGGCGATGGTGGCATTGGGTGCACGATCAAGCGCACCTTCACACATCGCACGCGCAACCGGTTCCGAGACAGCGCCATATTCGGCCAGCAGGTCGTTGCCAACGCCGATCAGGTGATGCTTGGCCTCGTTCGAATAGGTCACAAACCCGCAATCGACCACCGATGAACTGCCATCCACGCCGGTCAGTGTGCCCGTGATCAGGCCGCCCGTGCAGGATTCAGCGGTTGCGATCATCTCGCCCTTGGCCTTGCATCGTGCAATCAGGCTGCTTGCTGCATCAAGAAGATCGGTGTCATGCGTCATGTCGGTCATCCACCAATCAGGTGAACAAGGATGGCCAATGCAATCATCGCAAAAAGGCCAGCCAGTACATCATCGAACATAATACCAAAGCCACCGTCCACGCGTCGATCAACCCAGCGTATCGGCCAGGGTTTGAGCACGTCAAAAAAGCGGAAGGCAACGAAGGCGGCAAACAGCCAGACAAGGTCCATCCATTCACCGGCAAGTGGAACGACAAGCAGGCACATCCATTGGCCGACAACCTCGTCAATGACGATTTCACCTGCGTCATGTATGCCGAGCATGTGGCTATACATATGTGCTGCCCAGACACCGATGGCAAAGATGGCGATACTGGCAAAGATGAGTGCGCTATTGCCGCCATACGCCCAAATTAACCAGCCAAAGGGCAGGGCGGCAAATGATCCGGCTGTGCCGGGGGCCTTGGGACTTTTGCCGCTGTAAAACCAGGTGGCGGCAAAGGTGATCAGAAATCTGTAAAACGCCATTTGCAGCAAACGCATAGGATGTGAAAGATGGTGATTGGTAACACAGCATAAGGGATGGAGGTGAAAATTTTGCGATTAAGGATGTGTTAACAGGCTTGCTTGAACGCTGAGTTACAGGTAGCGTAAAGAAAAGGCGACAAAGTCGCAGGCGGGGTCATAAACTCTGCATAATCGGGTAAACCGGGCGTGCATACGGGCAACTAGGGGTTAGACACTGAATATGTCGGCGTTTGAACGCATTCGTCGGGTGGTGGATAAATGGTTTCCGGATCGGCAGTTGCTTATCCGGTCAAATGATTCTGTTTACCAGCTTCGGCTTGGAAAATATGCGCAGGTCGCATTGGCCTCTTTCGGGGCGGCAGTTATTACCTGGACCGTGGGCGTCACAGGTTATAGCTGGTATCTTGACCAGCGTCTTGCGATGCGTGAAGAACAGCTGTTCAGAAGCGAGCTGTCCTATAACCGCCTGATTGCGCGTGTTACCGATAGCCAACGACGTTTTGGCGAGATTACCGCCCAAATGGAAGACACCCATCGCAACCTGTTGTCGATGGCTGAAAAGAACCTGCAGCTTCAGGCGCGGGTACAGGATTATACGTCCAAGCTTGCGACGAGCGAGAAGGAAAAAGTCCGGATTTCCGCGCTTCGCACGTCGATGGACAATCAGATGAATGCCCTGCAGGGTCAGATTGACGGCATTACCAACCGTAACCTTGCGCTGCGCGATGAATTGGAAACGGTTGAAACCGTGATGTCACGGGTCATGCGCGAACGTGATCAGGCATTGCAGCGGTCCAAGAAGCTTCAAGGTGAACTGAGCCAGGCACGCCAGCGTATTGCCGATTTGCATTCGATCCAGCAACAGGCGATGCAGCGTGTCGCCCAGACAGCGGATACCACCATTCTTGAGCTTGAGAATGTTCTTGAGATGACCGGATTGCAGCCGGAAACCTTCATCCTGCCGCCGATGAAGCCAGACCAGCCTGGTGTTGGTGGTCCGTTCGTGGCATTCGAGCCCGAACATCCGCAGGACGAGGAATTTGTGAATACTGCAGTGGCACTGAATGATCGTATGGATCACCTTGCCAATCTGCATGACAGAATAAAAAGGACGCCAATCGGCGAACCGGCGACGAAATACTATTTATCGAGTTCGTTCGGTAAACGAAAAGACCCGATCAATGGTCGTTGGGCTTTTCATTCCGGTGTTGATCTTGCCGGACCGATCAAGACACCAATTTTGGCAACGGCACCGGGAAAAGTGGTGCATGCCGGATGGAGTGGCAAATACGGGAAGATGGTCGAAATTGATCATGGGAACGGTGTTCGTACCCGCTATGGCCACTTATACAAGGTCCTCGTAAAGAAGGGCGACGAAGTGCAGTACCAGGATCACATTGCCCTTATGGGAAGCACGGGCCGCAGTACCGGTAGTCACGTGCATTATGAAGTTCTGGTCAATAATAAGCCGGTCAATCCTGTAAAATTTATTGAGGCGGGACGTTATGTTTTCAAAAGCGAGCAAGACGACACAAACAACGAGTAAGAACGGCAGCAACTCGACTGCTGAGAAAAAGGGTGGCCTTTCGGTCATCAATGCTGATCTCCGTGTTACCGGGGATCTGATTTCGGAATCCGACGTGCAGGTGGATGGTTCGGTCAATGGCGATATTCGCACCCGGACACTTACCATTGGCCAGAATGGCGAAGTACGCGGCGAAATCGTTGCCGATAAAATCCGCATTTGCGGTTCGGTTGTCGGTCAGGTCCGTGCGAAAGATGTTTCACTTTCAGATACCGCACGCATGATCGGCGATATTCTTCATGAAAGCCTTTCAATCGAACCGGGCGCCCATATCGAAGGCCATTGCCGCCGTATCGAAAGTGCGGAAGAAGGCGGCCTGACAGTTATTCAGGCAGGCCAGGTGGTTGCGGCCAACGTGAAGAAAGAAAACAAATAATCGCTTAAGTGATTTGATCCGGTTTTGGATGGCGGGTCCGGCCATTTCCAGAACCCGGTACAGAAACAAAAAAGGCAGGTTCCAGAGGCGGAACCTGCCTTTTTCTTTGTTGGTTATGGGCCGTTCAGGCCTTTTGCGGTTCACCGACCAGCGGCAGCAATTCATCAAGGCCGTTCAGAACCACGTCTGCCGTGTGTGACAGTCGTTCTGCCGGGCTATGTGCGCGGTTGATCCAGGCGGTGCGGAAGCCGAAATGTCCGGCACCGGCGATGTCCCAGCCATTGGATGACTGGAACGAAATTTCGGCCGGTTCAACTTCAAGCTTGTCGACGGCAAGCTGGTAAACATCGGGATGGGGTTTGTACGTCTTGAGATCATCGACACAGATGATCTGATCAAACAGCGACAGAATGCCCGATGCTTTGGCGGACGAAATCAGCATATGCTTCGCCCCGTTTGACAGAATGGCCAGCTTGTGCCCTTGTTTCTTCAGCGTCTTGAGCGTTTCGACGACTTCCGGGAAGGTATCAAGCGACAGATAGGTGTCCATCAGCTTGGCACGCAGTACCGGATCTTTTTTGCCAATCTGGTCAAGCGCGTAATCAAGGGCATCGCCCGTAACGGTCCAAAAATCGGCAAATTCGCCCATCAGGCTGCGCAGCCATGTATATTCAAGTTGTTTCTGTCGCCAAAGCGTTGAAAGGCGATCTGCCTCATCGCCAACGCTGTCGCGCAACTTGGCGACGGCTGACCCGACATCAAACAGGGTGCCATAGGCATCGAAGACAAAAGCACGGCAGGAAGACAGTGCGTTATCGGACATATTGCTGACCTCTTCTGACAAGCAGTATTGATCAAATATGGGGTGCATACCCGCAAGCGCAAATCATGGAACACGGCGTTTGTGCCGTTATATCCCTATTCTGCGCCTTCAGTGTCACTTTGGCCCATTGCGATCTCGTCGCGGGCAAAACGCCGGCGATAGACATAAGTTCCCTCCATTACGCGCTGAACGTAGTTTCGGGTCTCGCTATAGGGGATCATTTCGATCCAGTCGACCAGATCGACGTCCGGGTCGCGCGGATCACCATATTCGTTGATCCACTGGCGTACGCGGGTCGGCCCGGCATTGTAGCTGGCGATTGTCAGGACTTCCTGACCATCCCAGCGATCAAGCAGTCGGCGTATATAGGCGCGCCCAACTGCAATATTGAAAGACGGATCTTCGGTTAAACGATCGGTGTTGTAATCGAGTTTCAGCGACTGCGCCATGCGCTTTGCCGTGGCAGGCATCAGCTGCATCAAGCCGCGTGCACCGGCCGACGAAATCGCATTTGGATTAAACAGGCTTTCCTGGCGCATGATTGCGTGAACCAATGCCGGATCCGGGGCACGACCCAGCGGAACCTGTTCGTGGATCGGGTAGGCGGCATCAAGATAGCCACTGCCGGTGCGAATACTGCGCTTTGCGGCAATAATGCCAAGGTCGGTGCGGCCATATTCGCGTGCGAGATCTGTCGCCATGGCAAGGTATTCAGGTTCATCATGTTCGTAAACCAGCGCCATGATGAAGGGCCGAATGATGTTGCCAAGGCCCATCGCGCCCAGCTTGCGCACAACCTGTGTGAGTTCCTGAGCTTCGAACGCGGCGCGCTGTTCCGGCGTTGGAACCGGTTGTTCAACGGAATAGGATGGTTTGCTGCCAAGCTTGTCGATGGCGAGCTGGCCATAGAATGTGTGGGCGTGATCGGCGGCAATTGTGTACCATTCCCTGGCGCGTTTTTCATCGCCAAGGGCCTCGTTGGCACGGCCCGCCCAATAGGAGCCGCGTGCAAGGCTGATCGGGTATTGCACGACATCATAAAGGTTCTGGAAGTGGGTCAACGCAATGTCGGCATCACCGAGAAATTCAAGCGCGATCCAGCCTGCATACCATTCTGCCTCGGCAATATCACCGGCATCCACCTGACCATGGTTGGCGACAAGGCGATAGGCATCGGTGATATGGCCCTTTTGCAGGGCACGCCGTGCAAGAATGGCTTTTTCCAGCCACCAGTATTGCGGACGGATAGAAATATAGGCGAGATCATTGGCCTGTGACAGCAGGAGGTCACGCGCATCCTGGTCACGGTCCTTTTTGCGGCGCCAGCGGACGCGTTCGTAAATCAGGCCCGGATCATCGCGATACTTTTCCGGTACGCGATTGATTGCACCATCAACACCGCCACGCATGGCACGCAGGGATGCGCGGGCCTCGGCCAGGCGACGGTAATCCTCGTTGACATGCTTCATCATGCGCGCGGCCGTCGTAAGGCGACCTTCCCACAACAGGCGGTCGAGCCGCTGTTGATGGGTTTCCTGATCAATGTATTCGCCGTAGCGATCAAGGAAGCGGCGTTCCTGACCGCTGCCGAAATTCTCGTTAATCCAGCTGTGACGCACCAGTGCAATGGCAGCCGATTCCTGCCCGGCACCCAGCAATGCCTTGATCTGGCGGGTTGCGCCATCAGCCGTCACCGGCGCGGATCGTTTGAACCAGGCCAGAATTTCGTCGTCGGGCACGGCATCGGTCATGGCTTCTTCGGCGCGTTGGCGAAGCAAAGCCTGACTTGGCCATTTCGGATGGGCGTCAATAAAGGCGGTGATTTCCTCGAAGCTGTGACCGGAGTTTGGTGCGGTCAAAAGCATCCATTCGGCTGCCTTTTGCAGCAGAGGATCATCAAAATTGGTCAGAAGTTGCTTGAAGGTATCTGTCTTGCCGTCTTCAACAGCATCAAGAAAGGCGTTCAGGCGCGCCCGACTGACGGCCGAATAAAGCGGCGAGGGCGGCTGCGTCTGAAGAACGCTGTCTTCATTCGTTGCGGCCTGCACCTGATAACTACCTGGTATCAGTATCGATAAGCCCAGTGCCAATGCGCAGATCGAGATCTTGCGGAAAGACGCTTGCGCCATGTGATGTTCCCCTTGTGCCTTGCGGCAACGAATGCTCTCCCGAGCCCGGCATTATGGCAGCGAATTTGATAAAAGCCAAACAGTCCTGACGGGAAATTTCCGACCCGATCAAGGATCGTCTGGATAATCGTATACAGTGCTTGCGGGAAACCCCAACAGCGGCTATTTTCGCGACCGCTTTCAATATATCCCGAATTTGGAGATCTCTATGTTTAAGGGTTCAATCACAGCTTTGATCACACCATTCACGCAAGATGGTGCGATTGATGAAAAGGCGTTCCAGTCTTTTGTGGATTGGCAACTTAAACAGGGCACGACGGGTGTTGTGCCAGTCGGAACCACGGGTGAATCTCCGACCCTTAGCCATGCCGAACACCATCGCGTTGTTGAACTGGCACTTGAAGTTGCCAAGGGCCGTGGGCCGGTGATTGCCGGCACGGGTTCAAACTCGACCGCTGAAGCCGTATCGTTGACCCGTCATGCGCAGAATGCTGGCGCGGATGCCGCACTTGTTGTGACACCATATTATAACAAGCCGACCCAAAAGGGCCTGTATGCGCATTTCAAGGCGGTTCATGACGCGACCGATATCCCGATTGTGATTTACAACATTCCGGGACGGTCGATCGTGGATATGAATGTCGATACCATGGCCGAGCTTGCCAAATTGCCACGCATTGTTGGTGTCAAGGATGCGACCAGTGATCTGGAGCGCCCGGCATTGACCCGTCTGGCGGCCGGCGCCGATTTCTGCCAGCTGTCGGGCGAGGACGGCACGATTGTTCCGTTCTTGGCACAGGGTGGACATGGCTGCATTTCGGTAACGTCGAATATCGCACCGAAGCTTTGTGCTGATCTGCATGCGGCTTGGGCTGCCGGGAACATTTCCAAGGTTCAGGAGTTGAACTATCGACTGATGCCGGTTCACAAGGCGATGTTCTGTGAATCCAGCCCCGGACCGGTGAAATACGCCGCCGAGCTTCTTGGTCTGTGCGGCAGCCACATGCGTCTGCCGATGGTCGAGATTGCCGAAGAATCGAAACGCAAGGTCGAAGCCGCGTTGAAAAATGCCGGTATTCTCGGCCATTAAGCGATAACAAGCGTCTTATGGCACCCAAAAAAGAAACAAGTAACAACAAGATTGTCGCGCAAAACCGGCGGGCCCGCTTCGATTATTTCCTGACGGAAACATTCGAAGCCGGCATCGCCTTGCGCGGTACAGAAGTTAAATCGCTTCGTGACGGCAAGGGGAATATTCAGGAATCCTATGCCGAAGCGAAGAATGGGGAAGTATGGCTGATCAACGCCTATATCCCGGAATATCAAAGCAAAATGCCGTTCGGCCACGAAGAGCGCCGACCGCGTAAATTGCTGTTGCACAAACGCGAAATCACCAAGATGCACGATGCCCTGAACAAGAAGGGTTTCACCCTTGTTCCGGTCAAACTGTATTTCAATGAGCGCGGAATTGCGAAACTCGAACTCGCCATCGCCGAGGGCAAGAAAAAGGCCGACAAGCGTGAAACCGTCAAGGAACGCGATTGGCAGCGTGACAAGGCGCGGATCATGCGTGACTTCGGCTGATTATTATTTGTCGGTCGCATGCTTGTGACTTGCCAGACCCTAAATGGCGCTGACATGGTGAACATGTTGGCGCCATTTTTCGTATGCCCTTATCAGCAACGAAGGAACATCCCGTGACTGAGAGCTTTTCAGGCAAGATCAAGGACAAGTTGATTGCGGCCAAGCGCAAGTGGGCCGAGGACGGGCGTTTGATGACGGGCGCACCGGACACTGAACGTGCAAACCGCTTGCCGCCGGGCCAGCGACTGGTGACGGATTGGCCTGTGCTTGACCTGGGAATCACGCCGCATGTGTCGGCGGACGACTATCAGCTTGAAATCAATGGGCAGGTCAAAAAGCCTGTGACATTAAGCTTTTCCGATCTGCTGGATCTTCCGCATGTCACGGCCACGAACGATATTCACTGTGTGACCAGTTGGTCGCGCTACGACAATCACTGGCAGGGTGTTTTGGCAAAAACTTTGGCCGCGCTTGTTGAGCCATTGCCGGCAGCGCGTCACGTCCTGTTTACCGCCCATGACGGCTATACGACCAATGTTCGGCTCGAGCAGTTCCTTGATGACGACGTGCTACTGGCCCATCATCGGGAGGGTGAACCTCTTGGCGAGGAGCATGGCGGGCCGCTGCGCGTTGTGATTCCGAAGCTTTATTTCTGGAAGAGTGCAAAATGGGTAAAAAAGATCACCTTTGCCCGCGATGACAAGCCGGGATTCTGGGAAGAACGGGGATATCACAACAATGCCGACCCGTGGACGGAGGAGCGATATGATACGGACTGATCGACGGAATGGAAAAAGCCTTCAGTTCGTTGTATTCTTTGTCTTTACCACTGTTGTTGCAAGCTTGTCCTGGAGGGAGACAATGGCATCGGATGATGCGCCATCGGCTTATGATTTTTCTTTCCCGGCGATTGATGCCGGTGAAATCCATCTTTCAGAGTATAACGACAAGGTCGTTCTGCTGGTAAATACCGCCTCGATGTGCGGGTTTACGCCCCAATATACCGGCCTGCAAAAACTGTGGGAAGATTACCGCGACGAAGGGCTTGTTGTTCTTGGTGTGCCGTCGGCCGACTTTGGCGGGCAGGAATACAGTGAGGACGCCGATATCCTTGATTTCTGCGAGGTCAATTTTGATGTCGATTTCCCGCTGACATCGAAAACCACGGTCAAGGGGCCTGATGCCCACCCGTTCTACAAATGGGCGGAGCAAGAACTGGGCGCGGAAAACGCCCCGCAATGGAATTTCCATAAGTATCTGATTGGTCGCGACGGCAAGCTTGTGAAAAGCTTTGACAGCCGCACCAAACCGGAAGACGAGGAAATTGTCAGCGCCATTCGCGCAAGCCTGTAAATTGACAGTTTCTGCCTGCGACTTGACAGGGCGGCGGGTTACCGCCGTCCGTCCATGACATCAAGAAACGGCAATCCATACTGATCAAGCTTCTTGACGCCGACACCGTTGATGGATGCCATGTCTTCGAGGGTGCGGGGTTTGAAGCGCACCATTTCCCAAAGTGTCCGGTCACTGAAAATGACATAGGGCGGGACGTTCTGGCTGGTGGCCAGTTCACGACGCAAGGTGCGCAGACGTTCCCAAAGGTCGCGGTCTTCCTCGTTTTCGAACTCTGTATCGAAATCACGCAGGCGTTTGGTCATGGCGCGCTTGTTTTCACCGGGGTCCTTGCGCATTTCGACGACTTTTTCCCCACGCAGAACCGGTCGGGATTCCTCGGTCAGGTAAACGCCGCCATGGCCTTCGACATCGACTTGCAGGTAGCCCATTGCCAGAAGCTGCCGAAAGACCGATCGCCATTGTGGCTGGGCGATGTCCTTGCCGATTGCATAGACGGAAAGCTGGTCATGGCCATTCTGGCGGATTTTTTCAGTTTTGCGGCCCATCAGGACTTCGATGACATGCGCCGGGCCAAAACGTTGGCCTGTGCGATAAACCGCTGAAAGTGCCTTGCGCGATGCCTGTGTTGCATCCCATGTTTCAACCGGTTCCAAGCAGGTATCGCAATTGCCACATGGGTCGTGCCGGTCTTCGCCGAAATAGGACAGGATCACCTGGCGACGGCATTTGGTGGTTTCTGCCAGTCCAACAAGTGCGTCAAGCTTGCGCGATTCAATGCGTTTTTGGGCTTCGGGTGCCTCGGAACCGGCGACCATGCTTCGGATCGAAACAATGTCAGACAGGTCGTAATTCATCCATGCGTTGGCCGGTAATCCATCACGTCCGGCGCGCCCGGTTTCCTGATAGTAGGCTTCCATGCTTTTGGGCAAGTTGAGGTGGGCGACAAAACGGACATTCGGTTTGTCGATGCCCATGCCAAACGCCACGGTCGCACAAATGATCAGCCCGTCTTCACGCAGGAAGCGATCCTGATGAAGTTGTCGCGTTTCCTGTGTCAGTCCGGCGTGATATGGCAAGGCCGGACGGCCGTTATCAGACAGCCACTGCGCGACGTCTTCGGTCTTGCGCCGTGACAGGCAATAGACGATGCCTGCATCCTTCGCGTGTTCGCGATTAAGGAACGACAACAGGCGCTGCTTGGCATTGCCCTTGGTTTCAATGCGATAGGTGATATTCGGCCGATCAAAACCGGTGATGAAGCATTGGGCATCGGTAAGGTGCAGGTTTTCTGCGATATCCTTGCGCGTCGGGGTGTCGGCCGTTGCCGTCAGTGCAATGCGCGGCACATGGGCAAAGCGTGTTGGCAGCAGGTCAAGACGGCGATATTCCGGGCGAAAATCATGGCCCCACTGCGATACACAGTGCGCTTCATCAATCGCAAACAATGAAATGCTGATCCGGTCCAGCAAATTCAAAAACCGGTCAGAAGCGAAACGTTCAGGGGCGACATAAAGAAGGTCGATGTCGCCATCAACGGCACGCGTTTCAATTTCGCGCGCTGCGTCTGGGGCGAGTGTTGAATTGATAAAGGCGGCCTTGACGCCAAGCTGGTTGAGCGCATCAACCTGATCTTTCATCAGTGCAATCAGCGGTGATACGACAACAGCGGTACCCGGACGGCAGAGTGCCGGAACCTGATAGCAAAGCGACTTGCCGCCGCCGGTCGGCATCAGGACAAGTGCATCGTTTCCTGAAATGACATGGTCAATGATTTCAGCCTGTTGGCCGCGAAAGCTGTCATAGCCGAACACTTCTTGCAGAACGTCAATCGGCTGACGTTGTGCAGGCCGGTCGAGAAGGTCGGGCATGGGTGATGTATCGGGCAAATTAACCGTCCAGATGTGCACGAATTCCGGCAAAGACGTTTTCAAACATCTCTGGCGTCAGGCGATAGGTCTGGGTGTTGTAGCGCGAACAGTGATAGCTATCAAACAATGTGATGCCATTTTCCATTTTATGCGAAGCGCCATGGCCGAATTTCAGCGATGACAGCTTAAGTCCGAAGGTTCGCAACATCGCCTGATGGGCAACCTGTCCAAGGCACAGGATGGCAGACAGGTTTTTCATCGCATCAAATTCGCTGATCAGGAACGGACGGCAGGTATTGGCTTCTGGCCCGGTCGGCTTGTTTTCCGGTGGTACGCATTTCACGGCATTGGTGATGCGGCAATCAAGCAGTTCCAGCCCGTCATCAGGGCGTTTGTCATAGGTGCCCTTGGCAAAACCGAACTTCTTGAGCGTGTCATAAAGAAGATCGCCCGCGTAATCCCCGGTAAAGGGACGCCCGGTGGCATTTGCCCCTTTAAGTCCGGGCGCAAGACCAACAATCAAAAGGCGTGCATCAAGCGGGCCGAATGGCCGCACGGGGCCGTTGTGGAAATCGGGGAATTTTTCCTGATTTTTACGGCGAAATTCAACAAGGCGCGGGCAAAGCTGACAATCGATATCGGGTTGCTGATAGGCGGTCATGGCATGTCTGACTTTTTGCCGGTCACAGTGCGGGCTGTGACCGGTGGTGATCAGGGCAGGGTGACGGGTGACACGCAGTCACGATCAATCGTAAGTGAATTCATCCAGATCAGGATGTTCCGGATGATCATCTATATCAGGATGGTCATCGTCGCGGCGTTGCTGAACCTTGCGGGCGATGGTGCCTTCGAGTTCGGTCAATTCGATAAAGTTATCGGCCTGGCGGCGCAGTTCGTCGGCGACCATCGGGGGGTTGGATTTTACGGTCGATACCACCGTGACGCGAACGCCTTTACGCTGGATCGCGTCGACCAGGCGACGGAAGTCACCGTCCCCGGAGAAAATCACAACATGATCAAGGTGTTGCGCCATTTCCATGACGTCAATTGCCAACTCGATATCCATGTTGCCCTTGATCTTGCGGCGACCGGTTGCATCGGTGAATTCCTTGGTCGGTTTGGTGACCATGGTGTAGCCGTTATAATCAAGCCAGTCGACGAGCGGGCGGATCGGGGAATATTCCTGATCCTCGATCAGGGCGGTATAGTAGAAGGCGCGGATAAGCTGACCTTTTTGGGAAAAAAGTTCTAAAAGGCGTTTGTAATCAATATCAAAGCCAAGAGCCCGGGCTGCGGCGTACAGGTTGGAGCCGTCAATAAACAACCCGATGCGTTCCTGCGGGTAAAAAATCATCGTAAAATTCCTCAAACATCAAATTTAATTATGCAGTTCCCAAAAAAACGGAACACTTAATATCTACCGTGGCACAGGATACAAAGAAAGGCGAAAATATCGTGGACAGAGTATGATGGCTCCCTTAGATATGCCGTCTTTCCGATCCAATTGTTCCGTCCAGACACTGAACTGAAAGTCTTCTTTGTGCGCAAATTATCACCGACAAACACCGGCACGAACGCGGATGACGCGATCCTGATCGCTTTCGGTGCAAATTTGCCTACCGAGGAATATGGTGCGCCTGCACAAACATTGAAAGCCGCCCTGCGTCGTTTGGCCGAAAATGGCGATATTTCGATTGATCTTGTGTCATCGTTTTATGAAACCGCACCGGTTCCGATTTCTGACCAGCCCTGGTACGTGAATGGCGTTGCACGCATTTCGACGGAACTGTCTGCGCACGATCTGCTTGAACGTTTGCACGAAGTTGAATCCGAATTCGGGCGCGTGCGACGCGAACGCAATGCAGCCCGTGTCATAGATCTTGATCTGATTGCCTATGGTCGTGAATTGTTGCGCGAGGAGGGCGGCATACAGGTGCCTCATCCGCGCATGGCCGAGCGGGCATTCGTTCTTTTGCCATTGCATGATGTTGTTGACGACTGGGTACATCCGGTTCTTGGACGCAGCATCAAGGATCTGATTTCTGACTTGCCTGACGATCAGCAAATTCGCAAACAGGCCGAAAGCTGAAAATCACGCGCAAGAAAACCTGCCCGAAAGAGTGGTTTCGCTGTTGCAACACAAGTAATCCGGCGCTATAAAGCTCGGTCTGGACACCCCAAAAGTATTTCTGGAGACATTTATGGCGCGCGTTACCGTCGAAGATTGCGTTGACAAGATTCCGAACCGCTTTGAGCTTGTAATGCTTGCTGCTCAGCGTGCACGCAACATTTCGGCCGGTGCAGAACTGACCATTGATCGTGACAACGACAAGAACCCGGTTGTTGCGCTGCGCGAAATCGCCGAAGTAAAGGTTGATTTCGACGAACTGCGCAATGGCATGGTGCAGGGTCTGCAGCGGCATGTTGAAACCGACGAGCCGGAAGAAGCCGAAGACGATTTCGGTCCGAAACTGGTTGCTGACGCGGTTGAAGACGCATCTGCTGGCGTCGTTGCTCCGTCGGAAGAAGAATAAGGTCAGACTGGTTTTGATCTGAACCTTTCCAAAAGAAGAGCCACGGTGTTTATCTTCCGTGGCTTTTTTTTGTCCAGATCGTACTATCTTATGAGAAGGGGATGGTTTTGTCCCCATGCCGAGTATCGCGGAGATGCCCCTGAATGATGCGCCAATACGAACTTGTTGAACGGGTTAAGACATACGACCCCGATGCGTGTGAAACCACGCTGAACCGGGCATATGTCTATGCAACCCAGAAACACGGTTCGCAAAAGCGCGCATCGGGTGATCCGTATTTTTCGCATCCGATCGAAGTCGCAGGCATTCTGACGAATTACAAGCTCGATTGCGACACGATCATCACCGCGCTTCTGCACGACACCATCGAAGATACCGATGCGACCCCCGAAGAGATCACCAAGCTTTTCGGGCCCAACATCATGAAGCTGGTCGATGGTGTGACCAAGCTGACACAGATTGAACTGAAGTCCGCAGATTCCAAGCAGGCAGAAAACTTCCGAAAACTGCTTTTGGCGATGTCAGAAGACATTCGCGTTCTGCTGGTCAAGCTGGCGGACCGTCTGCACAATATGCGGACCCTGCACTATATTTCCAAACCCGAAAAACGGGTCAGGATCGCGGCCGAAACACTTGAGATTTATGCGCCGCTTGCCGAACGCATCGGTATGCACGACATCAAGGAAGAGCTTGAAGACCTTGCCTTCCAGCATATCAATCCCGAGGCAAGGGATTCGATCCTTGCGCGCCTCGAATTCCTGCGTGAGAAGGATGACAACGTGGTCAGCCGGATTGTTTCCGAGCTGAAGGACGTGGTATCGCACCAGGGGCTCAAGGTCGACATCTATGGACGTGAAAAACGCCCATACTCGATCTGGCAGAAAATGCAGCGCAAGAACATCACCTTTGGTGAGCTTTCTGACATTATGGCGTTCCGTGTTCTCGTTGGCGAAATGCCGGAATGCTATGAAGTTCTTGGCTATCTGCATGCCAATTACAAAGTCGTGCCGGGCCGGTTCAAGGATTATATCTCGACGCCAAAACCGAACGGATACCGTTCCATTCATACCACGGTGCTTGGCCCGGAAAACCACCGGATCGAGGTCCAGATCCGAACCCGGCAAATGCACGAGGTCAACGAAAACGGTGTTGCCGCGCACTGGGCCTATAAGCAGGAAGAGCCCACCGGTCCGCAGAAGGAAGGCGTTCAATACCGCTGGCTGCGTGATCTTCTTGATATTCTGGAACATGCATCCGAGCCCGAAGAGTTCCTTGAACATACCAAGCTTGCGATGTTCCAGGATCAGGTGTTCTGCTTTAGCCCAAAGGGCGATGTGATCGCGCTTCCGGCCCGCGCCACACCGGTTGATTTCGCCTATATGATCCATACCCACATCGGGGATACCTGTGTCGGGGCTAAGGTCAACGGCGCGATGGTGCCGTTGCGCACTGTTTTGAACAATGGCGATCAGGTCGAAATCGTTACATCGAAGGCGCAGACGCCGAATCCGACCTGGGAGCGGTTCGTTGTTACCGGTAAGGCACGCGCACGAATTCGCCGCTTTATCCGCCAACAGCAGGAAGACCAGTACAAGGATCTTGGCAAGGCGATCTTGCAAAAGGCGTTCCGTCAGGAAGGCTATGACTATTCCGACAAGGCGCTTGAAGGGGTTCTTAAAATCTTCAAGCAGCCTTCGGTCGAGGCGCTTCTGACCCTTGTCGGGGCAGGGCATCATACCGGGCGAGAAGTGGTTCATGCCGTCTTCCCGGGGTCCAAGGACAAGGAAACGGCGCGCAAGGTTGTGCCGCTGGACAAGGTTCGGGCGCGCAAACATGATCACGCCATCCCGATCAAGGGCCTTATTCCGGGGATGGCCGTGCATTATGCCGGATGTTGCCATCCATTGCCGGGTGACCGGATTGTCGGGATTGTCACGACAGGCAAGGGCGTGACGATCCATACGATTGACTGTGACACGCTGGAAACCTTTACCGAGCAGCCGGAACGTTGGCTTGATGTTGGTTGGGATAACGAAGGCGAGCCGGAACACTTCATCGGTCGTCTTGGATTGACGGTTGGCCACGAGCAGGGCGCGTTGAGTTCAATTACCAGCGTGATTGCCAAAAACCATGGCAACATTACCAATCTGCGCTTTACCAATCGCACGACAGATTTCTTTGAAATGCTGATCGATATCGATGTTGTCGATGTCAAACACCTGACCAATATTATCGCCGCCCTGCGCGCGACACCGGTGGTAAATGCCGTCGAACGTGCCCGCGGATAATGCCAGACTGTAAACGTCTTCACCTTTTAGGTTAATTTGGCGCAAAAGCCTTGCCAATCACGCGGTCAGCACTTACCCATATGCTTCAAGATTTCACAGCGTTACCTGATTGATCCAGAACTGACCACGCATGTTTCGGCGCCGCATCAAACCTTCTTCTTTCCAGCGTGTACGCAACGTGGTCTGGCCACGGGGCGGCTGGCGCCGTTCGTCGCAATACTTTGCCCATCGGGTCGCCCGTTTGCCCGGGTCGCCCTATAGCATTGCGTCGGGCTTTGCCATTGGGGCGGCTGTTTCGTTTTCGCCGTTTATCGGTTTCCACTTTGTTATTGCGACCCTTGTAAGCTTGCTGACGCGCAGCAACGTTGTTGCGTCCCTTTTGGGGACGGTGGTTGGCAATCCGTGGACATTTCCGTTTATCTGGCTATGGCTTTACACGTGTGGCAACTGGATCCTTGGTATCCATTCAAGCAGTTCGACCGTTCATTTTGATATGGCCGTCCTGTGGGAATTCGTGGTTCTTGGGTTGAACTATGTCGGCGGCGGACTGATTTTCGGGAATTGGGACGGTGCGGACCAAGAGGCCCTTGGGCAACTGTGGGCCGGCATTGTTGATATCATCTGGCCGATGGTGGTTGGTTGTATACCGACGACAATTGTGATCTGGATGCTGTTCTACTTCCCGATCCGGCGGGCTGTTGTGATTTATCGCCATAACCGTATCTTGCGCCGTATGAAAAAGACTGAACGTCACGGCTTGGGTCCGATGCTTGAAAGTGCCAAGGAAAAGATCGGAACGGCCGCAAAGCATGCCACCAAAAAGCAGGATGAAACATCATGAGTTCGAAATTGCGCCTTGGGGTCAATATTGACCATGTTGCGACCATTCGAAACGCGCGAGGCGGGAACTTGCCCGATCCGATACGCGCCGCCGCACTTGCCAAGGCGGCTGGCGCTGATGGTATCACCGCACATCTGCGCGAAGATCGCCGTCACATCCGTGATGACGATATGAAAAAACTGCGCGAAGAGGTTGATCTGCCATTAAATTTCGAAATGGCGGCAACTGACGAGATGCTTGCGATCGCGCTTGAAACCAAACCGCACGCGGTTTGCCTCGTGCCTGAAAAACGCGAAGAGCGCACGACAGAAGGCGGACTTGATGCGGCGGGTGGACATAATCACCTGAAACACTTTGTCTCTGAACTGGGCGAGGCGGGCATTCGCGTATCTTTGTTTATTGAGGCTTCGGAAGCACAGCTTGACGCGGCAAAGAGCCTTGGTGCGCCGGTGGTCGAGATCCATACCGGTGCCTATTGTGATGCCGAGACCGAGGAAGAACGTACCCGCGAACTGGACCGTATTCGTCGTGCCGTGCAATATGGGGCCGGGATCGGGCTTGAGGTGCATGCCGGACATGGTCTGAACTTTGAAACTGTCCAGCCGATTGCTGCCATGCCAGAGATCGCAGAGCTGAATATCGGCCATTTCCTGATTGGGGAGGCGGTGTTTGTCGGGCTGGAAGCCGCGATTGCCGAAATGCGCCGTTTGATGGATGAGGCGCGCACGCAAGCAGGTTATGCGTAAATGATTATTGGGATTGGCACGGATCTGTGCGATATCCGTCGGATAGAAGCGACACTTGAACGCCATGGCGAGCGTTTCATGAAACGCGTCTATACCGATATCGAGATTGCACGTGCCACCCGCAAGCCGCATCGCACTGCATCTTCGCTGGCCATGGCATTTGCCGCCAAGGAAGCGTGTTCAAAGGCACTGGGAACGGGATTTCGTCGCGGTGTTTATCATAACACCATGGGTGTGGTGCATCAGCCCAGCGGCAAGCCTGACATGGTGCTGATTGATGGCGCGCTTGAACGACTTAAAGAATTGACCCCGGAAGGGAAAACTGCATCTGTGTATGTAACCCTGACGGACGAATATCCCCTGGCCAACGCGGTCGTGGTGATTTCGGCAGATTGACAAAAATTGATTGGTTGAACACGGAATGGAAAAGCTTGTGCATAAAAAGAAAACGGGTGGATTGCTCGACACCTTGAAAACCGTTTTCTGGGCCATTGTCATTGCACTTATGGTTCGGACCTTTGCTTTCGAACCGTTTAATATTCCCTCCGGTTCCATGATCCCGTCCTTGCTGGTTGGTGATTACCTGTTTGTTTCGAAATTTTCTTACGGATATTCGAAGCACAGCATGCCATTCAGCCTGCCGATCATTCCGGGCCGTGTGTTTGAAAGCGAACCGGAACGTGGCGATGTTGTTGTCTTTAAACTGCCGTCCGATACGTCGCAGGACTATATCAAACGCGTGATTGGCCTTCCGGGTGACACCATCCAGGTCAAAGAGGGGCGTCTTTACATCAACAACAAGATGATCGAGCGCGAGCGCATCGAGGATTATATCCTGACCGATGGCGGCGGACGTTCTGCCGCAGTTCCGCAGTATATCGAAACCCTGCCCAATGGCCGTGTGCACCGCATTCTCGAAATGTTTGGTGATCAGGGGCCGAGCGACAATACCGAAGCTTTCACGGTACCGGACGGTCATTTCTTCATGATGGGTGATAATCGCGACAATTCGGCTGATAGCCGTGCTTTCCCGTCGCGCTTCCGCTTTGTACCGATCGAAAATCTGGTTGGACGCGCAGAATTCCTGTTCTATTCCAAGGATAGCTCCCAGCCGGTCTATGATCTTGGCAGCATCCGCTTTGATCGCCTGTTTCAGGGGGTTAACTGATGAGCGACGGCTTGCCGGTGATCGCCGAGATTGATCACGGTTTTTCTGACCCGGATCTTTTGCGGGTAGCGCTGACCCATCGCAGTGCGGCCAAGGGCAAGGATATGCTGAGCGGCGGCAACGAGCGCCTGGAATTTCTTGGCGATCGCGTCCTGGGACTTGTTGTGGCCGAAATGCTTTACACCCGGTTCGGACGTGAGCGCGAAGGGGCGATGGCCAAACGGTTTGTCGCACTTGTGCGTCGCGAGACCCTTGCACGGGTGGCTGAACAGATCAAACTGGGTGAACATATCCAGATGGCAAAGGGTGAACGTGCCGCAGGTGCGGACACCAACCCGGCGATTTTATCTGATTGCATGGAGGCGGTGATTGCCGCACTCTATCTTGATGGTGGGCTTGAACCGGCCCGGCGTTTCATCGAGAAACTGTGGACGCCGCTTTTGGATGAAGCGAACAAGCCGCCGCAGGATGCCAAGACGCAGCTGCAGGAATGGCTTCAGGGGCGGGGCAAGCCGCTGCCGAAATATGAAATGGTCGGGCGTGAAGGTCCGGCCCACGCGCCGGTATTTACCATCGAACTGACCACCGGAGACGGTGAAAGTGTCAGTGCGGAAGGCAAATCGAAACGCGAGGCGGAGCAACTCGCCGCCAAATTGATGTTGGAAAAACTTAGTGATGAATGAGGTTCCCGAACCGGTGGCCGAAGACAGATTACCTTATCAGCAACGCTGTGGCTTTGTGGCCCTCGTTGGTGCACCGAATGCTGGCAAGTCGACGCTTTTGAACCAATTGGTCGGCACGAAAGTGTCGATTGTCTCGCCGAAGGTCCAGACGACCCGTACCCGTGTCCGTGGTATCGTTATGACCGAAGACGCGCAGATCGTTTTCATTGATACCCCGGGTATCTTTGCTCCGAAACGCCGTCTTGACCGCGCAATGGTCAAAGCTGCCTGGAACGGTGCGGATGACGCGGACCTTGTTGTTCTGGTGATTGATGCCGGAAGTGGGGTCACCGATGAAGATTTGGCAATCATCAATCAGCTGAAAGATCAGAATCGCAAGGCGATCCTGGCGCTAAACAAGGTCGACAAGGTTGCGGACAAGGAAAAGCTTTTGCGGCTTTCACAAGACCTGTTTGCGCATGAAGTGTTTACGGACGTCTTCATGATTTCGGCCAAGAAGGGTGCCGGGACGCAGGACCTTGTGAACTTCCTTGCTGCGAAGATGCCCGATGGTCCTTGGATGTTCCCGGAAGACGATGTATCGGATATGCCGTTGCGTCTTCTGGCGGCTGAGATCACGCGTGAAAAGCTGTACTACCAGCTTCAGCAGGAGCTTCCCTATTCCGCGACGGTCGAGACCGAGCTTTGGGAAGAACGCAAGGATGGGTCGGTCAAGCTGGAACAGACGATCTTTGTCGAACGTGAAGGTCAAAAGGCCATCATTCTTGGCAAAGGTGGCAAACGGATCAAGGCGCTTGGCAGCGATGCCCGCAAGGAACTTGAAGCTATTTTCGAGCGCCGAGTACATCTGTTCCTGTTTGTGAAGGTGCGCGAAAACTGGGGGGATGATCCCAACCGCTTCGCCATGTGGGGCCTTGACCATAACGCATAATCGCGTTTTTGGCGGCATGCCAAGTGACCAAACATTTGCCGGGTAAGTAATGGAAATCGGATCCGTCTGGGGAATTGTCATGATCGTTGTCGGCGCTGCTGCCGCAATGATTGTTGCGCGTGTTGCCAGACGGCCGTTTCGTAACCGAAATTCCGGTGCGTCTGTGCCACGCGAGAAATCGTTTCTGCACAAACCGCTTAACCTGATTGCCCTTTTGATCGCGATTGCCGTTTTTGTGCTGGGCTTGTTCTGGCGCATAACTGGCGGAGGACCCGGCTGATGCGCAATGATTCAAATGATCCGCTGACAGATGCCATCGAAGAAGTCCCCAACCGTCCGATCCTGCGCAAGGTCGTGTTTGGTCTTGCCTTGTTCAGTTTGGCGTCTTGCCTGCTTGGGTTCTTTTTCCTTGTGACCCGTCTGATTGTGCCGAGTGGCTTTTTCTAGGGTGCCCTGATGGATTGGCGGGATGATGGTATTGTACTTTCGACACGCAAGCTTGGTGAAAGCTCGGTACGTCTTTCTGTTCTGACCCGCGATTATGGCCGTCATGCCGGCCTGGTCCGGGGTGCAACCAGTAAATCCATGCGTGGTACCCTTGAACCCGGCAATGAAATCCGGGTGGGGTGGTCAGCCCGGTTGGCCGAGCATCTTGG
>NZ_DBGS01000007.1:0-3744 GCF_002295455.1 Thalassospira sp. UBA848
CCGATTTCACCGATCATGATGATGCCTTCGGTTTCCGGATCCTTCAGGAACAGGTCGAGGCAGTCGATGAAGTTGGTGCCGTTGACCGGGTCACCACCGATACCGATACAGGTCGACTGACCCAGGCCAGCGGCCGTGGTCTGTGCAACTGCTTCGTAGGTGAGCGTACCGGAACGTGAAACGATACCGATTTTACCGCGGCGGTGAATGTGACCCGGCATGATGCCGATCTTGCATTCGTCCGGGGTAATGATACCCGGGCAGTTCGGACCGATCAGGCGGGTCGACGAACCGTCGAGCGCGCGCTTGACGCGGACCATGTCAGCAACCGGAATACCTTCGGTGATGCAGACAGCCAGTTCGACTTTGGCGTCGATGGCTTCAAGGATTGCATCTGCTGCGAAGGGCGGCGGAACATAGATGACCGAGGCATTCGCGCCGGTCGCGTGAACCGCTTCGTCAACAGTGTTGAAAACCGGCAGGTCAAGGTGCTTGGAGCCGCCTTTGCCCGGGGTTACACCGCCAACCATCTTGGTGCCGTATGCCAGTGCCTGTTCGCTGTGGAACGTACCTTGCGAACCAGTGAAACCCTGGCAGATAACTTTGGTGTTTTTATCGACGAGAACAGCCATAGTTACGCGGCCTCCTTCACAGCTTTGACCACCTTCTCGGCGGCATCGGCAAGGTTGTCAGCCGAGACAATCGGCAGACCCGATTCTTCGAGGATCTTCTTGCCAAGTTCGACATTGGTACCTTCAAGGCGAACGACCAGCGGGACGTTCAGGCTGACTTCGCGGGCTGCTGCCACAACGCCGTCTGCAATCACGTCACAACGCATGATACCGCCAAAGATGTTGACCAGGATGCCTTCAACATTCGGATCCGACAGGATCAGTTTGAAAGCAGTGGTCACACGTTCTTTGGTCGCGCCGCCACCAACGTCAAGGAAGTTAGCCGGTTCGCCACCATACAGCTTGATGATGTCCATGGTTGCCATGGCAAGGCCTGCGCCGTTGACCATGCAGCCGATGGTACCATCGAGCTTGATGTAGTTGAGGCTGTGTTTTGCAGCTTCGAGTTCGGCCGGGTTTTCTTCGTCTTCGTCACGCAGCTCTTCGATGTCCGCATGGCGGAACAGGGCGTTGTCGTCGAAGTTCATTTTGCAATCAAGCGCGATGATGTCGCCTTCGCCGGTCACGACGAGCGGGTTGATTTCAACCATGGCTGCGTCGGTGTCGAGGAAGCACTGGTACATCGCCGACATGAATTTGACAGCTTTGGAAACCTGCTTGCCTTCGAGGCCAAGGGCAAATGCCAGCTTGCGACCGTGGAAGCCCGAGAAGCCAGCAGCCGGATCGATGTCAACGGTGACGATCTTTTCCGGGGTTGCTTCGGCAACTTCTTCGATGTCCATGCCGCCTTCGGTCGACGCCATGAAGATCACACGCGAAGATGCGCGATCAACGAGAACCGACAGATACAGTTCGCGTGCGATGTCGCAGCCTTCTTCGATATAAACGCGTTTGACTTCTTTGCCGTCCGGGCCGGTCTGGTGGGTGACCAGGGTGGAGCCGAGCATCTGTTCAGCGTTTTCGCCGACTTCTTCCGGGCTCTTGACGACGCGAACGCCGCCTTTGTCACCTGCTTTGGCTTCCTTGAAGGTGCCTTTACCGCGGCCACCTGCATGGATCTGGGATTTTACCACGTAAACCGGGCCAGCCTGGGACTGGGCAGCTTCGATGGCTTCCTGAGCGGTATATGCAACCTTGCCGTTCGGCACGGTCACACCGTATTTGCGAAGAATTTCTTTCGCTTGGTACTCATGAATATTCATGTTCGGTCGCTTTCTTGCCTTCCGTACGATTTCCGGTGGGTCAGAAATCTGGATTTCAATGTCCCTTAACGAGCGGGAGGGACTTTGTTAAGAGGCCCGCGATCATTGAAGTTTGAAAAACAACAATGATTGAAAAACGGGCCGGTCGATGACCAGCCCGTTCCGCGTTCTTTAGAGCATGCCCTTGGCAGCATCGACAAGGCCGCGAACTGCATTCACGGAATTATCGAAGTTTGCCTTTTCGGACTCGTCAAGATTGATCTCGACGATGCGTTCTACACCGTTGGCACCCAGAACAACCGGGACGCCAACATAAAGACCGTCAACACCGTATTCACCGCTCAGGTAAGCAGCAACCGGCATGACGCGCTTCTGGTCTTTGAGGTAGCTTTCCGCCATCGAGATTGCCGAAGCAGCCGGGGCGTAGAAAGCAGAACCGTTTTTCAGCAGGCCGACGATCTCTGCGCCACCGTCACGGGTGCGCTGAACGATCTGGTCGATTTTTTCCTGCGTGGTCCAGCCCATTTTGATCAGATCCGGAACCGGGATACCGGCAACGGTCGAATAACGGATCGACGGGACCATGGTGTCGCCGTGGCCGCCCAGAACAAAGGCGGTAACGTCTTTGACCGAGACGTCGAATTCTTCTGCAAGGAAGTAACGGAAACGTGCGGAGTCCAGAACGCCTGCCATGCCGACAACCTTCTTCGGATCGAAGCCGGTTGCCTGCTGCATTACCCAGACCATCGCATCAAGCGGGTTGGTAATGACAATGACGAAAGCGTCAGGAGCATGTTCCTTGATGCCCTGACCAACCTGGGTCATGACTTTGGTGTTGATACCAATCAGATCATCGCGACTCATGCCCGGCTTGCGAGCAACACCAGCGGTGACGATGACGACATCCGCGCCTGCGATGTCTTTGTAGTCACTGGTACCCTTGAGGTCGGCATCAAACATGTCGACGGGGGAGGATTCAGCAATGTCAAGCGACTTGCCCTGTGGCATGCCATCAACGATGTCGAAAAGGACGACGTCGCCAAGCTCTTTCAGGCCGACGAGGTGAGCAAGCGTGCCACCAATATTGCCGGCGCCGACGAGCGCGATCTTGTTGCGGGCCATTCCGTTACCTTCTTCCCTATTGCGCTTCCTGGGGGTCGAAACTCAACTTGGGAGCGCTATTGAAAATTTAAACCTGCGAACGCGAAATAATCGTTCGTAAACATCGAGTGTCGTAAACTGAATCGCCACGAATGACAAGGGGAAACCCCACTGTTTTTACGAGGAAAACCGCCGCTTCGGGGTTTATTGCAACTAACGTCTAAACGCTTAAAAACCATTCACGCTGCAACTGCGAAGACAGGCAAATGTCCAGCAAAACCAAAGCTGGTTTACGATTGAGGCCTGCCTAAATGAAAGGCAGTCTGCGCCTTTGCTGCGAATTCGGGCGTATGAACCGGATTACACCAACGCAGCAATGCGCAAAATAGCTATCAGCCATGCGATCCGCTCGGGGGCGAGAAAACTTCTAATATGACGGATTTTGCGTGAATCAGCGTTTCCCCTGCGTTAAACGCAAGATTCAAGTGAAGATAAGCACCCATATGGCGAATAATTGCGGCGGATTCAAAATCGCCGTATCGGAGTCGTTGCGCACGGGTCAGTCTTTGACTACCCATCCATCTTCGAAAGCGGCAATTCCCGCCAATTGATCGGAAATAGCCATTCCCCGACCAGGACCATCAGGTCAGATGCGCCATATCGAGATATTCCTGACTGCGCATCTCGGTCATGCGCGACACCGTGCGCTGGAATTCGAACGAATAGTCGCCATCGGTGTAGATCTCGGCAGGGTCGCATTCAATCGCACAGATCAGCTTGGTTTTATGCTCATACATCGCATCAACCAG
>NZ_DBGS01000007.1:4123-67778 GCF_002295455.1 Thalassospira sp. UBA848
GTATGGAAATGCGTCGCCAGCGCGATGTAGTCCCCCGGTCCCAGTGGTCGGGTACAGAGTTCTTCAAAGCTGAATTTGGCAACCCCGGCACCCGCTGCGGCGATTTCAATCTTGCGGCCCTTGATGCTCAGACTGTCCGGGGCGACGCGCGCGCCTTCGGTCAGGGTGGCAAACATCTCGGTAATGCGCGGGGATGCTTCCTCAGGCGTGGTCGGGTACAGGAAGACTTCGGCAGCGGTCAGATTGCGCATGCGATAATCGGTCGGGCTTGCCAGTTCCAGCACGTCGAGCTTCTGCTTGATCATGTCAATGAAGGGGAGAAAGTTCTGGCGTTGCAGGCCATCCTTGTACAGGTCATCGGGCACGCGGTTTGACGTCGTCACAATCACCACCCCATGATCAAACAGCTGTTCGAACAGTCGGCCAAGGATCATGGCATCGGTAATGTCTGTGACCTGCATCTCGTCAAAGCACAGCAACCACGCGTCTTTGGCAAGGTCCTTGGCAATTGGCGGGATCGGATCGGCATCGTCTTTTTTCTTGGTCTGACGATAACGGTGCATACGTTCATGCACGTCCTGCATGAAATCATGGAAATGAACGCGACGCTTTTTTTTAATGTCGATGGTTTCATAAAACAGATCCATCAACATTGATTTGCCACGCCCGACTTCGCCGTAAATATAAAGCCCAAGCGGCGGGGTGGGTTCATCGCGTCTTCGGGTCAGGCCAAACCGTTCGCGCCAACCGCCGGTGCCGGTTGCCGGTTCATAATGGTCCAGCGCATGTTTCAGGCTTTGCAGCTTTTCAGCGCACAATTCCTGCATCGGATCGTGGGACAGCTCACCAGCGGTGATTTTCGCGCGATAACGGGAAAGTGGGCCGTCGGTCATCAACAAATCTCGGATGCAGTGAAAGAAATCGAAGTCGTGGCTTTGTCATAGCGCCAAGAACCGCTGCAATGCAACAAGGTGGTTTGCAATGCCGCCATTCAGATCAGACGCATCTTCTTGAACAACCAGATTTCAAACGCGGTAATCACCGCAAGTATGATCGACACACCAAGGAAGCCATAGGGGCTGTCTGTTGCCGGAACACCGCCGACATTGATGCCCAGAAGCCCGGTGACAAAACTGATCGGCAGGAACAGACCGGCAATCACGGTTAACCAATACATCGTGCGGTTCATCTGCTCGCTTTCGATTGCCATCAGGTTCTCATTGACGATCTGAATGCGCTCGCGCAGCGAATCAAATTCCTCGACCAGCCGGACGGTTTTATCGGTCAGCGCGCGGGCGCGGCGTTTGAACCGCTTGTCAGACCATGCCGGTTTCTGTTCGACAAAGTTTGCCAGTGCGTCGCGTTGCGGTCCCAGATGGCGGCGCAGGCGCGATAACTGATGGCGGATGTCCGATCCGCGTTTGCGCAGCGCCAGTGTTTTGCCCTCTGCCACGGTTTCCTGATCGTCCTCAATTGCTTCGACATCTTCTTCCATGCCGAGCACGATATTCTCGACGCGAAAGGCAAGCCGTTCTGCAACGGTCAGGACGAAGTCATCAACGCTGCTGGGGGCTTTGCCCTCGGAAATGGCGGCGCGTATGTCATCAAACGCCTTGAGCGGCTGTTTGCGCAGCGTGATCACCATGTTGGCCGTGACCCAGAACCGCACCGATATCATATCGGCCGGATCATTATGGGCATTCAGGTTCACCCCGCGCAGGTTAAGTGAATATCCCGGATCATAGAAAAATACCGCCGGTCGGGTGCCCCGGGTCGAAAGCGTGTCGCTGATGGTGGCGTCAATCCCGGCCACATTGATCAGCCAATCGCGTACCCCGTCACCCATCCAGTCCAGATGCACCCAAAGATAACTGCCATCAGCAATCGGCGGCAGACCCGATTGCAGGGTGGCCCATTCAAACGGCTGGGCGTTGCCGTCCGGGGCAATTTCAAAGGCATTGATCAGCGTTGTATTGCTCATCGCGGGCTCCTTGGCTGACGGTGCATGCACAGGTCAGGAACGGGTTTCTCATGACATTTTCATCAACGCATCATCGCACGGGAACGAAACGTTAGATGATTCGTTACTGTCTTCAGTGTAGGGTTCTGTTCTGTGAACAAGTATCAAGTCAACCTGTTTACAAAACGCCAAAAACGCTCAAGAAACGGTTGTCGGGCATCATAATGGATCATCAGGAATGACATCAGTTCGTCAGGTCATCGCAGGTCTTGCAATCGCCCTGTTTGCAATGACGGCTTCTTTGGGGTTGTCGGCACAACCCAGTGAACAGCGCACTGAATCTGTTCAGAAGATTGAACTGGAAAACGCCCAGAATCGCATCGCGGATTGGGAATCCGATCTTGATGAACTCGAAAAATCCATTTCCGGCGAAGAAGTCACCGGTCGGGTCATTGCAGATGGCCGCGATCGGGTTGAAACCATTCAGCTTGCAATTGGCGATCTGCGCGGGCGTGCCAATGATCGCCTGCAACGTTTTCAGGCAGCGCTTGGCAAGCTGGGCGATCCCCCGGCTGAGGGCGAAGAAGAAGTCCCCGCCGTGGCCCGCGAACGCGAACGCATTGATCAGGATATTGCGCGCGTCAGCGGGGTGATCAAACAGCTTGAGTTGGTCAATTTCCGCGCCAGTGAATTATCCGATCAATTGGCCGGACTGGCACGTGAACGTTTTACCCAACGCATTCTTGGTCGGGTGGATGTGCCAGTTGATCCTGTTGTCTGGTTCGAAGCGTGGGGTGAAATTGTCCAGCTGCCAAGTATGGTGCAGGCCCGCTACGCCAATCTGGAACTTGAAGGACAGGTGGCCGACGAGCTGTCCGAGGTCGCAGCCGGACTGGTTTTCCTGACATTTATTGTGATTGCCGCGCTGATTGGCGGTGAGGTCATCGTCCTGCGCTACATCCCGGCGCGCTGGAATACTGTGCCCGATGAGGATCGGGTATCGCTTGTTTCCGGTACGCGGTTCCTGTTTACGGCGATGGTGCCGGGAATTGCGCTTGTGATTGCCTATGGCATGCTTGAATCGCGTCAGGCGTTGCTCAGCGGTGCAATGGGCGACTTTGTTCATCAATGCTTTGCCGCGGCGCTTTTCCTGCTGTTTGTCGGGGCTGCCATACGCAGTGTCCATTCGCCCTTTGCCCCGACATTACGACGTTCTGGTACAACGGTAAAAGGCGCACGGGTTGTCGGGTTCTGTTCGCTGGCGGTGGCGGTGATTTTCGCCTTTGACATGGTGCTGCTTCAGGGTGCGACGACGTTGGGAACGTCGCTTGATATCGCGCTTGTGCAGAGCATCTCGAACGTTCTGGTTATTTCGGTACTGCTGTTCGTCTCCTCGCTGGGTGTTTTCTGGCAGCATGACGAGCGCGACCGGCATGCAATCTGGTCAAAGATCGAACGCCGATCGCGCCGTGGCTTTAAAATAATCGCGATCTTGATGCCGGTTCTGATGGCGGTTGGCTATGTCGCACTGGCGCGTTTCATCCTTGAAAACCTGATGATGGCGCTGGCATTCCTGACCTGTTACTGGCTGCTGCGTGCCTATTGCCGGGCGCTTATGCATACCTATCTGGTGCGCCCCGAAAGCAGCGAAGACAGCAATGTCAGCGATGCGGTGCATGGCACACTTTATTTCTGGATGCGGGTCCTGATCGATGTGGTGATGTTCTCCATCGCCGTGCCGGTTGCGGTCATGATCTTTACCGATATTGCCTGGGCAGACCTTATTCTGGCAGTCCAGCAGGCGTTTGTCGGTATTCAGGTTGGCGGTATTCATTTCTCGCTGCGTTCGATCATGTTGGCGGCCTTGATGTTTGTCATCGTGCTGGCAGTGATGCGTTTCTTCCAGCGCATGCTCAGCACACGCGTTCTGCCCAACACCAAACTTGATCAGGGTCTGCAGCATTCTGTGTCGGCGATCTTTGGCTATGCCGGGATTTGCCTTGCCATTTTGCTGGCGGTCTCTGCCGCCGGGCTTGATTTGTCGAACCTTGCCATCATCGCCGGTGCCATTTCGGTTGGTATCGGTTTTGGCATGCAAAGTATCGTGAACAACTTTGTCTCGGGCCTGATCCTGTTGGTCGAACGCCCGATCAAGGTGGGTGACTGGATCGTGGTTGGGGCCGATCAGGGCTTTGTCAAAGACATCCGTGTCCGCGCAACCGAGATCGAAACCTTTGACCGATCATCTGTTGTGATCCCGAATTCCGAGCTGATTTCCAACCGGGTGCTGAACTGGACACTCAAGGAACGTTCAGGCCGAGGCATTATCAAGATTGGGGTGTCTTATGGCGCGGATATCGAAAAGGTTCGCGAAATCCTGTTGGAGATGGCCGACAAGCGCCGTGAAATCCTGACCTATCCGGCACCTCAGGTGGTGTTCATGGATTTCGGAGCCAGCTCGCTTGATTTCGAGTTGCGCTATTTCCTGCGCGATATTGGCGATGTGATTGCGGTGGGAAGTTCGATCCGCTTTGAGCTTGTTCAGCGCTTCCGTGACGAAGGTATCGAAATTCCATTCCCGCAGCGTGATTTGAACCTGCGTGATATCGATAAACTGACCGATGCCATTCGCGACGCCGGCAAGGGTGCGCCGACAAAGATCACTGAGGTCGAGCCAGAGAAAACCGAGACCTCGGAAAACACGCCGGACGACACATCATCTGATGCCGAAAATAGCGGGGCAGATCAAAAGGCCGCGCCGCCATCCACGGCCAAGGATGTGTCGCGTGATCGCGATGCGTCTGGCCGTGAAATACCCGATGCGGGCGGCAGTTCGGATGGGGATGCGCCGCGCTAGGCGTGTTGTCGCTTGGAAACGCAGATCAGATATCAAACAGGGCCGCAGTGATCTTTTGCCCCATTGGCGCCATCAAATGGCGTTCGCGCGGTGAGAGCCACCTGAGTTCGGCGATCTCGCTTGCCGGGGCAAGGGTGCCGGAATAGTGCCCTGTAAAGCAGGTCATGCGCACAACCGATCCGTCGGGCTGGTTGTGGCCCTGTCCGGCAAAGGTGCCCAGTTCGCGTAATGTGCCGGGGATCAGGTCAACGCCGAGTTCTTCGCTAATTTCACGTTTGATGGCTTCGCGGGCGGTTTCGCCCGGGTCAATCTTGCCACCGGGTAAATAGAACCGGTCGCGACCGTGGCTGCGGACCGACAGGATGTTCTCGCCGTCACGCAAAATCCAGTTGGCGGTTTCGATCACCTTGATCAGGGCAGGGTCTGTAATGCTGTGATTGCTTTCGCGCATGCGGCCTCACAGGATAGCGACATCAAGTCCAATATCAACGGCCGGGGCAGACTGGGTGATCCGACCGACGGAAACATAATCGACCCCGGTTGCGGCAATCGCACCGATGGTCTGAAGGTTTACACCCCCGGATGCCTCAGTCTTGCAGCGACCAGCGACAATGGCAACTGCTTCGCGCAACATATCCGGGCCCATATTATCAAGCAGGATGATATCCGCCCCGGCTTCTGTCGCTTCCTTGACCTGATCAAGGGTGTCGCATTCGACCTCGATCTTGGGCAGGTTGGCGGCACGGGCAGCTTCGACGCATTTGGTGATCGACCCGACAACGCCGATATGATTGTCCTTGATCATCACGCCGTCATAAAGCCCCATGCGGTGGTTTTGCGCGCCACCCATGCGGGTTGCGTATTTTTCCAGTTTGCGCCACCCCGGCAGTGTCTTGCGGGTATCAAGCAGCTTTGCCGTGGTATCGCCCATGGCCGAAACATAGGTGCGCGTGGTGGTGGCAATGCCTGACAGGTGTTGAAGGGTGTTAAGTGCTGTGCGTTCGGCCGTCAGGATGCCGCGTGCATTGCCCTCGACCACAGCCATGACGTCCATGGCGGAAATTGCATCGCCATCTTCGCAGTGCTTTTCGATCTTCGCATCGGGGACCAGCTTGCGGAAACAATCAAGGGCAATGTCAAGCCCGGCCACCACGATATCCTCGCGGGTTTCAAGGGCGACGCGCAGGCGGGCATCAGCGGGAATGACATTATCTGATGTGATGTCACCTGTGCCGATATCCTCGGCAAAGGAACGATCAATGAATTCCGCAATTTCGGCTTGGGTCAGGACGGTCATGATGGCGGGCTGCTTTGGATTCTGGTGGGGATTGCAAACAGCCCCGCAAGATTTGCGGGGCTGTGAGGTAACTCGGCTTAGGCCGCGTGGTCTTTGTCGTCTTTTTTGACCGGAATGTGCTTTGACATTTCCAGCATGCGTTCAAGCGGTTTGACCGCTGCTACGCGCAGGTCTTCGGGCATGACGATCTGCGGACCGTTATTGACCAGACACAGATAGAGCTTTTCAAGCGTATTGAGCTCCATGAACGGGCAGTTGTTGCACGCACATGACCCGTCGGCACCCGGAACCGGAATGAATTCCTTGTGCGGGGCGGCCTTTTCCATCTGGTGGATGATGTGGGGTTCAGTCGCGATCAGGTATTTCTGATCCGGACCGTTAATCACATATTCCAGAATGGCGCGGGTCGACCCGATGTGATCGGCATGCTTGAGAATACCGTCATGGCATTCCGGATGGGCTGCGATCTTGGCATCCGGGTTCTGGGTTTTCAGGCGGATCAGTTCACGTTCGGAAAACTGTTCATGCACGATGCATGACCCGTTCCACAGCGTCATGTCACGACCGGTTTTCTTGGCAAGATAGGAACCAAGATGGCGGTCAGGCGCCCAAAGGATCGGCTGATCTGCCGGGATCTGATCAATGATTTCGGCCGCATTGGACGAGGTCACGATAATATCGGACGCCGCCTTAACCTCGGCCGAGCAGTTGATATAGGTGATCGACACGTGATCAGGATGCTGTTCGCGGAATTTGCGGAACGGCTCGGGCTGACAAGAATCTTCGAGCGAGCAACCCGCTTTCGAGTCCGGCAGCAGAACGGTCTTGTTCGGGCTGAGGATTTTGGCAACCTCAGCCATAAAGCGCACGCCGCAGAACACGATGACATCGGCATCGGTTGCTGCTGCCTTACGCGACAGGTCAAGACTGTCACCGACAAAGTCGGCAAGGTCCTGAATTTCCCCATCCTGATAGTAATGGGCCAGAATGATCGCGTTCTTTTCCTTTTTCAGGCGCTGAATCTCAGCTTCCAGATCAAGGGTGGGATCAATCTGCATTTCCGACATTGCGTCGGCAGATGCCTCGGCAATGGTGATCATTTCATTCATGGCGTCTTCTCATCTCGCCTGGTTGCAAGCCGGAGATAATGCGCGGGGCCCGGCATCGCAAGTTAATGACAGTTTGAAACCTGAATATCGCCATTGCGACGGGATGGCAAGGAATAGGCGGTGGGTATCGGATATTGATCGGAGCTGACATCTTCTGGTCCCGAAATGGAACGTAATTACTTGAATTAGTAAATAAAAGGGATGTCTTTAAGGTCTGAATTAAAGCTCAAGTTTTTGTTTTTTCGATTAAATAAAAAATAATACCGTTGTAAATTAATCAAAAATATTCATATGGTCGATGCTGCAAATATTTTTTGATTCTCAAATTTCCAATATTTTATTGGCTTGGGCAAATTTGTCCGTTGTTAATCTGAAAACTTTGATCTGTCTGTAATCCGAGTCAGTGTCCGACGGCGGGAATGGTCCCGATCGTTTGGCCTGTCCAACGCGCATTCCGGCGCAAGGAGCCTTTTTTGACCAATCGTACCACTTCGAGAATTCTGAATTTCACACGTCCGTTCAGCATGCGTGGCCTTGCAGAAGTTCTTCCGGCCGGATCCTACAAGGTGATTACCGAAGAAACGCAGGATGAAAAGCTGACATACCCGACATGGCAGTGGGTTTCGACGCAGATTCACCTCAATACAAATTCGGATCGCCCGGAATCTTCCCGCGTGCTCAGTGTTGAGCCCCGCGACCTTGAAGTCGCCTATCTCCGCGATCAGAAAACCATGGACGCCCGCCCGCAAGTCGCCTTCTCGGCGCGAAAATCAAACAACCGTGCAAAGCGTGTTTTCTAACGCTGCACGCTGCCGGTAGTCCTGGTCAGAGCAATCTGACCAGACGGCACCTTCAACAGAAAATCTGCAATATTTCCATCCGGTTGCTGGTGCTTTTGGCACAATGCGCTGCTTCATGTCAGGGTTGCAGAATGCGAAGTTTGCCTGAGCCCAAGATGAGGCCATAAATCCATAATGCATAAATATGAGAGTCTTTGTTATGGATTGGGTCCCGATCGCCTTTGGCACGTTTAAAGTTGTCGCACTGCTGACCGCGATGTTCTTCGCCATCAAGTGGCATTACGACCAAGGCCAAAAGTACGGAAGGCAAGCGGTCCTGCGCGCCAGTGCCAAGGTCACCGGCATCTTCGTGCTGGCCCTTCTGGTGGTGGGAGGCATTACCCTGGCACTTAGTAACTTCCTTGGTTTGGACCTAACCTATTGATGCCGTCATCAGGCGTCATCAGCCAAGGTTGTCTTTCTAAGTATCTAATATGACGCTGAGATTCTCCCGATTGCGGCACCTTGAGGTCCTATAAAAGTGGCTTTCTGTTCTTGTTCTGGTCAGTTATTCTGATTAAGCTCTCAAAGCTAAGTTTCCCCTCCTTAATGCTTTCGAACTCATCATTAGATATTTCGTAGGTAATCGAGCCAACGCCTTGTGCGCTAGCCTGAAACTCAAAGTAACACGTGCCGTCTTCTTCTCTACGTGCTTCCCAGTCTTGTTCTCGCCATAAGTTATCTGAGTGAACCGATGGTCTGCCCATTGGATAGTACATGTTGCCGATTTTTTTTACGTGTGGCCCAAATTTTCCGTTCATAGCGGTAAATTCATCGAGTTCTTTGCAGGTATGGGATGCGGTTTGGATTGCTGCGACGGCTTCGACAGTTCCAAGATTTTTCAATGATCAATTCGAGTATTCACTCAAAAAAAATATCAATAGCGATGGTTTCTAAGCGTTCTGTCGTTTCCTTGATCCGTTCTTGCAACTTTATATAAGGTTTGATGGAAAACTGACTTCAATACTTTTCATTTCTGGTGCGGTATATGACGCCGTAATTGTGTTTGTCAGATGTCCAGAGTTATTTCAAAGTTTGACGGTTATCCGAAATCAATTTCCTTTGGATACTCTTAAAACACCAAAAGCACCGGCAAAGTAACTTGGGTCAGGGTACATCAATCGCCATATAGATTGGCATTCCATGCAAGCAAACCGTCTTTCGGAAATTGATTTGCTAGTAGAGTAATCTAGAGCAGTGACTTCGGTAGCATTGCCGTTGCGCACCTGTCCATCGATCCACGCGACAAAACGTGTGAATTCCGTATGGCTTCGAAAGCTATCTATTTCTTCCCAGTGACACTTCATTCACGTGAATTCCGTTCAAGAGAACTGGGAGCAGAGAATGTGTTTGCCATCAAAATGCGATAATTCCAACAAAACTGTTGAGACCGAATGTGGGGTAAGGTCAAAGTAAAAGCGCCACTTAGGGATTAAACAGAGAACCCGTAATATTCCCACTCTGCTGCCGAAACCTTCAGCGCCATTTGTTCGTATTCGGCCTGTTTGATTTTGGTGAATGCGGTGTGGAAGCGTTCGCCAAGGGTGCGTTTATTGAAATCAGACGCGGCAAACTGATCAATCGCCTCAAGCCAATGACGCGGCAGGTCGTTTGGTGCCTTTGCCTCGCCGATTTCATCTTCACATGGTTTGCCCGGATCAATTTTGCCTTCAATGCCGTCAAGGGCAGCACCAAGGGTCACAGCCGCGACCAGATAGGGGTTGGCATCAACCCCGGCAATACGGTGTTCGAAATGGCGTGTTTTGCCCGGTGTACCCGGCACGCGCAGTGCCACGGTTCGGTTTTCAACACCCCAGTCATCAGATGCCGGTGAATACATCGCCGATGCAAAGCGACGCCAAGAATTCATGAACGGGGCGAGCAACAGCATGGTTTCGCCAATCGTGCCGCGAATGCCGCCAATCGCATTGAGCATCAACGGGCTTAGAGATCCGTCTGCCTGATCGGCAAACAGGTTATTGCCATCCTGGCCTGCAAGCGACAGGTGCAAATGCATGCCTGACCCGGCTTCATTTCCGAACGGCTTGGGCATAAAGACGGCTTCCTTGCCAAAGCGCCGTGCGACCGTGCGGATCAGGCGTTTGGCGATGATGACGTCATCGGCCGCGCGCATCAGATCGCGATAGCGGATGGTCATTTCATACTGGCCCGGACCATATTCCGAAATCAGCGTTTCCAGCGTCAGGTCAAGATGCTTGGCACCCTCATAAACCGCATCAAAAAGCGGTGACATTTCATCGATTTCGTCGACCGACATGGTGTTACGCAATTTGCTGCGCCGTTTGGTGATGGCATAGGATGCCGGGTGATAGAGGCCCTGGGCATCCGGGGTCTGGTCGACCAGATAAAATTCAAGTTCGAACGCGCCCATCGGATAGAAGCCAAGATTTTCCGCCCGTTTGACCTGCGCGCCGAAAACATTGCGCGGATCAACGTCATGCGGTGCGCCGTCTTCTTCATACATGGCAATCAAAAGTTGCCCGCGGCCGGTATGGGGCAGATAGCCAAGCGTGCCCGGCACTGGCCAGCACCGGCAATCACCGCCGCCGCCAGTCTGCACAAGGCCGCAATCATCAACATCTTCGCCACTGACATCCTGCCCGAACAAGGAGCTCGGCAAGCCGCGACCGGATTTATAGATGCCTTCAAGTTCGTGACGGCGGATCGTCTTGCCCCGGCCAATGCCGTGAAAGTCGGTCAGGATGATGTCGATGGCCTCGACATCGGGATATTTGGCCAGAAAGTCCTGTGCTTCGGACAATTGACTTCCACTGGGCGATGGGGCGTTTGCGGTGGCCACGGCACGATTTCCTAAGATGCTGACAGGGCTCTGCGGGAACAGAGCCAATTCCAAAACTGGGGGCGATATTAGCCCTGATAACGACGGAAGAAATAGCGATCTTTTGGAACGCCTTCGGGCAGCGGTTCGGCAATCGTGCCCGGCACATCGATTTTCTGGTCGGACGCCACAATTGCACCCTTGATCAATGCCGGGGGCAGGGTTGATCCGATAAAGGACGCGATCTTGGCATTAAGCGCCTCGTCCCCGGTGCCGACATCGGAATGGACCAGTGCAACCTTGCCTTTGAACCGCTCCACCGCCTTCGGCAGGGTTTCAAAGATATCGCCAAGGAACAGATGGTCATCATCGGGGATGCATTTCGGGTGGGCGGCGATTTGCCGGTCAAAGACGAAAATCTCTCGGTCTGGCATGATTTCGCGCAGGTGATCAAACGTGCGCCCGTTTCCAAGCCCGACTTCAAGCACGATGCCGTCCTGATCCTTGATCATTTCTGCTGCCGCATTCAGGCAATCGCGTTGGGCTTGAAGGCGGCGGATAACGCTGTTCAGACGAGACATTGTGCAAAAGGCTCCGGGTTGATTTTTGATCGGTAAGTACTTGATTTAAAGGCTTTGCCCTTTGGCGCAACCGGACATGTGTCGCGGCGCGCCAAAGGGCGTCTGATCAGGCGACAAACTTGGTGGCTTCAAAGGCCGGGACGCGGGCGTCAAAGGTTTCAAGCCATGTGACCAGTGTCGGATAGCTTTCACGCCATTTGCCCTCAAAGCGCAGATCCAGATAGCCCAGCGCACAGGCAATCGCGACATGACCAATCGTCAGGTCACCTTCCAGTGACGGCGGATTGGCACTCAGTTGATCCAGTGATCGTTTGACCTTGTCGGCCTGATAAGACAGCCATTCGTCATGGCGTTTGTCTTCCGGGCGCATCCGGGTTTCATAGACCTGCAAAATGGACGCATCGACGATGCCGTCACCAAGCGCCTGAAGCGTCAGCGCCTCCCAACGTGCGTCGCTTTCGGTCGGGTGCAGGGTGGTGCCATCGACCTGTGCGTCAAGATATTCGCAGATCACGCGGCTGTCGAAAATCTTGCGGCCATCATCAAGGATCAGGATCGGAATTTTGCCCAGCGGGTTTTGCTGGCGCAGTGTATCCGCCGGATCGTTGGTATTCGACATTTCCACCGTCAGCTGGTCATAAATACCAAGCATCTTGGCAACGATTTTGACTTTCCGGCCAAACGGCGACGGACCACTCGAACGCAGAATCATGGTTTTCCTCCGTGGGGATCAATTGATTGCGCGCAGTGTAAGGGGGAAATGCGACCAGCAGGAACCGAAAATTTATAAAACAGGATCTGCAACTCTCAGGATCGCGTGGCGCTTTCCTGTTCGGGGGATTGGTTGTTTGATGAATTTCCGGTTTCTTCATCGCCAAGTCCGGCCAGATGCAGTTCCCGCGCAAGGCGCACGGCAGGCCGGGCCGCAAAGAAAACCGATCCGATGATAAACAACCAGGTCCCGGCTTTGACGGTTTCGTCGTCAAGAAACAGGAAACTTCCAACGATGAACAACACGGCGGCCAGCAGGTCGACGGCTGAATAGGCGATTTCATAGGCGCTGTAAATCTGTCGGTGGCGATGGCTGGCATCAAAGCGGCGGGATCGAAATAACTTCATCGGGCGACTGCTTTTTCCTGTGGGGCTCGAAGGATGACTTGTCTGGCTTTAACGCGCGGTCGAGCGCAGCAGTTC
Source organism: Thalassospira sp. UBA848 (assembly GCF_002295455.1). NCBI lineage: Bacteria > Pseudomonadati > Pseudomonadota > Alphaproteobacteria > Rhodospirillales > Thalassospiraceae > Thalassospira > Thalassospira sp. UBA848. The sequence continues at coordinate 16,761 of NZ_DBGS01000007.1, forward strand.
CGGCAGGTGTCCTAGCGCCGGGCGCGCGGATGGGTGCCGTTATAAACCGCCATTAACTGTTCGGTATCAACCGCGGTATAGCGCTGGGTCGTTGAAAGCGACGCGTGGCCCAGCAAATCCTGAATGGTGCGTAAATCGCCCCCACCGGCCAAAAGGTGGGTCGCAAAGGAATGACGCAGCGCGTGCGGTGTTGCGGTATCGGGCAGGTTCAAAAGTTCCCGGACCTTGCGCATTTCGCGCTGGGCTACCTGCGCAACAAGGCGTTTGCCGCGAGCGCCGAGAAACAATGGATCATCGCCATCGGGTGCAAACGGGCAGGTGCGGACATAGTCCTCGATTGCGTCCCGTACGATGGGCAGAACCGGGACAAGGCGCTGTTTGTTGCCCTTCCCCGTGATCACCATCGAATCGCCGTTCGGGCGTTGATTGGCATTCAGATCAAGTGCCTCGGATATACGCAATCCGCAGCCATAAAGTAGGGTAAACAGGGCAAGGTTACGTTTGCCAAGCCACGGTTCATCCTGCCAGACATCGGCATTTTCCAGCACCGCCATGGCGTCATCAGGTGCCAGCGGCTTGGGCGTTGATTGCGGCAGGCGCGGGTTTCGGATCGACTGTATGGCGGCATTCTGGCCCCGCCCGGACCGTTCAAGAAATCGGTAAAAATTGCGAAGGGAAGACAGTGCGCGCGCGGTCGACGTCTTGGCCATGCCATCCATGCTGCGACGCGCCAGCCAGCTTCGAAAATCGCGCGGGTTCAGGCGGAGCAAGTCCTTAAGCGTCGGAGCATCGCCGAGATGGTCTTTGACGAAGCCCAGAAACGCATAAAGATCGGCGAGATAGTTTTCAGTGGTGTGGTTGGATGCGCGGCGCTCATTGGCAAGCCAGCCACGCCAGTCGGCAATGGCGTCTCGCACATCCTGTGGCAGGGTGATGGCGGTCAGACCGTTTGGGTCAGCCATCGACGCACACCAAACTCGATAACGGATGCCAGGAACATGATCAGGTCATTGGCCTGTGCCGGGCTGAAATAATCCGGTTCCTTGACGCCAAAGGCAACAAGCCCGACCGGATCACCATAAAACGGTGCAAGGCGGACAATCGCCGCAGACCGGATTTCAGAGGCCTTTGGACCAAAGATTGCCTCATCCCCGGCGTCATCTGGCAACAGCCAGACATCCTGTTCTTCGCCAAGAACCTGATCAACCGCACCAACGACAAGGCGGCGCACCCGGCCATCACAACTTGGCACAGGGGCCTCAGTGCATTCTTCAAAGCACAGCGCAATGGCATCAAGATCAAGAAGCTCGGGCACCAGATCCTGAAGCGCCTCGACAAAGGTTTCAAACCCGCGTGCATTCAAAAGCGCCAGAACCGCACGGTGAATACGGCTTTGGGTTTCGAGATTGGATTTGGAAATATTGATAAGCTCGCTGGTGGCACCGCGCAGCTTTTCGCGTTCGTCGCGCAGGCGGGCAACGACATATTGCTGCATGTCGGCAACGCCATTGCCCAGTTCGCGCATCGGCAAATCAAGACTTTCAAGCAAGTCCGGGCGCGTAGTGAAGAATTCAGGATGTTCGGCAAGGTAGTCCGCGACATCATCGGCGCGCAAAGCTGTCTTTTCCATCGGTTCCGGCTTGAAAAGTGAGAAACAAAAAACCCGGCTGCCACAATGCGGGCTGCCGGGTTAAATGCATGTTAAAAACCACGCGCGATGCGGGTTTTTATATATCTGTCGCGATCAGCGATCCGAAATCAAAGGATCGACTGGCCGGTTTTTTCCCAATCGGCAAGGAAGGCTTCGAGGCCTTTGTCGGTCAGCGGGTGTTTGGTCAGCTGGCCAAGAACCTGCGGCGGGATGGTGACGACGTCAGCACCAAGACGGGCCGAGTCGACAACATGCTGCGGGCCACGTGCCGATGCCACAAGGACTTCGGTGTTCCAGTTCGGGTAGTTGCCATAAACATCAACGATGTCAGCAATCAGCTGCATGCCGTCAGAGGAAATGTCATCCAGGCGGCCAACGAACGGCGAAACATAAGTCGCACCGGCCTTGGCAGCCAGAATGGCCTGACCAACCGAGAAGCAAAGGGTGACGTTGGTCTGAATGCCTTCGTCGGTGAAGGTGCGGCAAGCCTTGAGACCATCAGCGGTCAGCGGCAGTTTGACGACGACATTGTCAGCGATCTTGGCAAGCTTGCGGCCTTCAGCAACCATGGTTTCATAATCGGTTGCAGCAACTTCCGCGCTGACCGGGCCGTCAACAACGTCACAAATTTCCTTGATCAGTTCAAGAAACGGTCGGCCAGACTTTGCTACCAGCGAGGGGTTGGTGGTGACACCGTCTACGAGGCCGGACATGGCCAGTTCGCGGATTGCGTCGATGTCAGCGGTATCGATGAAAAACTTCATTGGAATTCCTGTTTAGGACCTGTTGTTCAATGATGCGGTTAGCTGCTAGGTTCTGGATCATCTGTTAACGAAACCAGATCCTTGCTGTGGGACCGTTTGTTTCTGTGCCCAGTCTCTGGCGAACCTGAAACGGCACCGGTCTGATGGGCAACCTCACGGGGTTTATAATATATGCGTGCCGCAAAGGCCACCTCTGGAAATTTGTTTGCGAACGATCCGGCCTTTGAGGTAACCGCCCAGACCGTAAGCGTCCTGCCGCCACTGCCATTGGCCGGGCCATATGACTATCTGGTGCCCGAAGGTGTTTCTGTCGCACCCGGCGATTTCGTTGAAATTCCCCTGGGCCGTCAAACCCAACGCGGTGTCGTTTGGGGCGATGCCAAGGGTGATGTGGATCCCGCAAAACTGCGGGAAATTTTCGGTGTTTTGCCAACCCCGCCGATGGCGGATGTCACGCGCAAGTTCATTGATTGGGTATCGGCCTATACCATGTCCCCGCAAGGGGCCGTCTTGCGTATGGCGATGAGCGTGCCTGACGCGCTTGAGCCCCCCAAGCCGATCTTTCGATTTACCCTTAATCCGGAATTTGACGCGGCAAGCTTGCGCATGACGCCGCCGCGCAAAAGGGTTCTGGCGTTTCTGGCCGATCATCCACCGATGGAACAGGGCGATATCCTGCGCGAAACCGGTGCCGGGGCCAGCGTGATCAAGGGGCTGGTCGAAGCCGGTGCCGTGCAGCGCCTGATGGTCACACCGCCATCGCCATTTGAAGCCCCTGATCTTGATATCGCACGACCGAGCCTGTCGGCAGAGCAGAACGACGCAGCAGATGCGCTCTGTGCACGCCTTGATGACGGCGGCTTTTCCTGCACGCTGCTGGATGGGGTGACCGGGTCGGGCAAGACCGAAGTTTATTTCGAGCCGGTCCGTGCCGCACTGGCACAGGGCAAGCAGGTTGTTGTCCTTTTGCCGGAAATCGCACTTTCGGCCCAGTGGCTGCAACGTTTCCGCGACCGGTTCGGTGTTGAACCCGCCCTTTGGCATTCCGAAGTCGGGCAGGCCAGGCGTCGCGATACCTGGCGGGCGGTGGCCGATGGGTCGGCCAAGCTTGTCGTTGGGGCCCGCTCGGCCCTGTTCCTGCCGTATCAGGATCTTGGCCTGATTGTAGTGGACGAGGAACACGAACACGCCTTCAAACAGGAAGATGGCGTGATGTATCATGCGCGCGACATGGCCGTGACACGCGCGCACCTGGGCAATATCCCCATCGTTCTTGCATCCGCGACCCCATCACTTGAAACCCTGGCCAATGTTGAAGCCGGTCGTTATCAGCATGTTCAACTTGGCAATCGTCATGGTGCGGCGGTGTTGCCAAGTGTCGAGATCATCGACATCCGGCAGGACAAACCCCAACGCAACCGCTGGATCACGCCGACCCTGAAAAAACGGCTGACAGAAACCTTTGCCAATGGCGAACAGGCGATGCTGTTTCTGAACCGACGGGGCTACGCACCCCTTACGCTGTGTCGGGCCTGTGGTCATCGCTTCCAGTGTCCGAACTGCACGGCCTGGCTTGTGGAACATCGGGCATGGGGCAAATTGCAATGCCATCATTGCGGTTATCAGGCCAAGGCGCCTGATGCCTGCCCGTCCTGCGGCGCAGAGGGCAAACTGGCTCCTTGCGGGCCGGGCGTGGAACGCCTGTATGAAGAGGCGGTCGAAACCTTCCCCGATATCCGGGTAGAAGTCGCGACATCCGATAACATCATGGGGCCAAAGGCGGCAGCCGCGCTGATCAACCGTGTGCATAATCACGAAGTCGACCTTTTGATCGGCACACAGATTTTGGCCAAGGGCTATCACTTCCCGATGCTGACACTTGTTGGGGTGGTTGATGCCGATCTTGGCTTGGCCGGCGGCGATTTGCGCGCGGCCGAACGCAGCTATCAGCTTTTAACACAGGTTGCCGGCCGTGCAGGGCGCGGGGATCGTCACGGTACAGTGATCTTGCAAACCGCCGACCCAGCCAATCGGGTGATCAAGGCTATTGCCGCTGGTGATCGCGATGCCTTTAACGAGGTCGAGCTGTCCCAGCGTATGACCCATGGCATGCCGCCGCATGGTCGATTGGCCGCCCTTATTATAAGTGGCAAAAAGGAAAACGAAGTCGATGAAGCAGCCTGGCGCATTGGCCGGGTTGCGCCGCGCGGGGATGGCCTGATGGTGCTTGGTCCTGCACCGGCTCCATTGTCGCTCTTGCGCGGGCGTTATCGGCGGCGGTTTATGATCCGGGCGGACAAAGGGGTCAAGATGCAGGCCCTGATCAATGACTGGCTGTCCAAGGTTAAAACGCCCGGGAGTGTTCGTGTGCAGGTCGACATCGATCCCTACAGCTTTATGTAGTTGGCGCTTGTTGCGCCAGTTCCGGTTATTGGGAATATTGCGATTGCCACCAGTCGTACCCGTCGGGTCCGAGATAGCGTTCAAAAATACGCAGCAACCTGCCGTCATCGCGCATCTCGCGAATGATCTTGTTGTACTCTTCAAGAAAGGCTTCCTTGCCCGGATAGTCTGACGCCCGTGAGAACACGTTATAATAGGGCGCACGACGCAAAGGTGGATAAAGGAAGGCAACCCTGTCGCGATAGCGGTTCTGCAAACTGTGATAAATGGTGTTGAGGTAGTTTACCGGCACCACGTCAAAACGCTTTTGCAGCAGCATCGGAATCAGAAGGTCGCTGCGCGCCACGGTCTGTATATCGAGACCTGAATTCCAAAAGCTGCTGGTATAAGAGTAATCGGCAGCCGCACCGATCCTGAGACGTTCAAGGTCGGTGAAATCATCAAACCGAATTTTGTTCTTGTCCTCGGCCCGCACGGCAAACCGCCAATCAAGAAGCAGATGGGCCTCGTCCGGATACATAAGGTATTTGGTTCGTCGATCATTCATAGACAGCGTCAATATGATGTCCGAATTGCCACTTTTTGCATTGTGCAGTAGTCGGCTGCCCGTATCGACAAAGCGAAACACATAGTCGCTGACGCCCATGGTGGTGAGAACCTCGGTCATGATATCGACATCAATGCCCATGGCTTCTTCGTGACCAAGCCATTTGAGAGGGGCTTCTTCAACGCCCTCTATCACCAGTGTGCGCGCCAAAGGGGTTCTATGGGATAACAGGATCAGGCAAACTGCGGCGCACAGGCAAAGCGCCCAAGTCAGGGAACCTTGTTTTCGTGCTGCGGGCATCTTCGTTATCATTCTTGCGGTCCTGAAAGCGGCGCGAGTGCGTTTTGATGTCATACTATATTTAAGGAGTTAATTTTAGAATGCGTTGTGAAAACAATAATCAATCATCCGAAAACCAGCGCAGCATGTGCGATTGGGCGGAGCAAACCTTTGGCCCCGTCGCCGATCCCGCATCGCTCGTACAAAGGGCGCTCGTGGAAATGCAGGAACTTGGCGAGGCCGTCGATCAGCGCGACATCAATGAGATCGGCAAAGAGGCCGCCGATGTTCTGATCTTGTTGTATCGCCTTGCCGATCAGTTCGACCTCGATCTTGATCAGGAAGTTCAGGCCAAGATGGCGATCAATCGATCAAGGACATGGGTATCGAAGGGCGACGGCACAGGATCACATGTCTAGATCCATGGACTGTCTTTTATATAGGAAGGATGCCTTTCGATAATCAGGGGTGACAACCGGGTTTCCAAAGGCAGGTGATGGTCAGCTTCTGATGTGAACTCGATAACAGTTTGGGCGGTTCCAGATGACCATTTTGACCGTTCTGCGACCGCGCACTGTGCAAATTGCGGGATTCGTCATGAAAATGGTCGATCAAACTGCCCAATCGATGGATCGTCGGAAATGGGCGTCTTATAAAATAGTTGTAAGCCTGCCTTAAAAATGAGCGAATTCGCGGTGTTTTGGCCCATCTTTGCCAAAGAATGGAAAAGAGGGCGCAAATGCGCTTGCGCGGGGGTTGCCCCCTCCAAGGACATGTGATACCAAACGCTCGCTTCCCGGAAGGAACCCCTTTCGGGGGACCATTTTTTTATACGTATCCGAGTCGTTCTCATAACCAGAATTGAGGGCTTTCACCGGTGTCCCAAAATACTGCCGCGACCGGGCTCCAAGGGCGCTATGCCACAGCACTATTTGACTTGGCCAATTCGGCCAACCAGCTTGATGCTGTCAAAAGCGATCTTGAATTGCTCGACCAGGCCATCGCAAGCAGCGATGACCTCCGGAATGTACTCCGCAGTCCCGTGATTTCCCGGGACGTGCAGGCCAAGGCGATGGCGGCTCTTCTGGACAAGCTTGGCGTTTCCGAGTTGACCAAGAAGACCGTAGGGCTTCTGTCTCAGAAGCGTCGTCTGTTTGCCCTGCCGGATGTCATTGATTCCTACCTTTCCATGCTCTCGGCTCACAAGGGCGAAGTTACCGCACAGGTGACCTCGGCTTCCGAGCTGAAAAAAGAGCAAATCGAAGCCGTTACCGGCGCTCTCAAAGAAGTTGTCGGCGCCACTGTCAAAGTGGACCTTAAAGTTGATCCGGCTGTTCTTGGCGGTCTTGTCGTCAAGGTCGGTTCCCGGGTTTTTGATGCCTCGCTTCGTACTAAACTGCAGAAGCTCGAGCTCGCTATGAAAGGGGTTGCGTGATGGAAATCCGCGCCGCGGAAATCTCCGCTATTCTCAAGGATCAGATTGCCAATTTTGGTGCTGAAGCCGAAGTTGCCGAAGTCGGTCAGGTTCTGTCTGTCGGTGACGGTATTGCCCGTGTTTACGGTCTGGACAACGTTCAGGCTGGTGAACTTGTTGACTTCCCAGGTGGCATTAAGGGCATGGCCCTTAACCTCGAGGAAGACAACGTTGGTGTCGTGATCTTCGGTTCTGACCGTTCGATCAAGGAAGGTGACCAGGTTAAACGTACTGGTGCCATCGTTGACGTTCCGGTTGGTAAAGAACTTCTTGGCCGCGTTGTTGACGGTCTGGGTAACCCGATCGACGGCAAAGGTGATCTGGGTGCCAAAGAACGTCGCCTTGCTGACGTCAAGGCGCCGGGCATCATCCCGCGTAAGTCGGTTCACGAGCCGGTACAGACCGGTATCAAGTCGATTGACTCCCTGATCCCGATTGGCCGTGGCCAGCGTGAGCTGATCATTGGTGACCGTCAGACCGGTAAAACCGCCATCATCGTTGACACCATTCTGAACCAGAAGCCGGTGAACGATGCAGCGAAATCCGACAGCGACAAGATGTTCTCCATCTATGTTGCAGTTGGTCAGAAACGTTCGACCGTTGCACAGGTTGTCAAGGTCCTTGAAGAGCGCGGCGCGATGGACAACACCATCATTGTCGCTGCGACCGCATCCGACCCGGCGCCGATGCAGTTCATCGCACCGTTCGTTGCTTGCGCAATGGGTGAGTACTTCCGTGACAACGGCATGCACGCAACCATCTTCTATGATGATCTGTCCAAGCAGGCTGTTGCTTATCGTCAGATGTCGCTGCTGCTTCGCCGCCCGCCGGGACGTGAAGCATTCCCGGGTGACGTCTTCTATCTGCACTCCCGTCTGCTGGAACGTGCTGCGAAGATGAATGACGAAAACGGCGCTGGCTCGCTGACCGCACTTCCGGTCATTGAAACCCAGGGGAACGACGTTTCGGCATTTATTCCGACCAACGTGATCTCGATTACCGATGGTCAGATCTTCCTTGAAACCGACCTGTTCTACAAAGGCGTACGCCCGGCTGTGAACGTCGGTCTGTCGGTTTCGCGTGTTGGTTCGTCCGCACAGATCAAAGCGATGAAGCAGGTTGCTGGCTCGATCAAGCTGGAACTCGCTCAGTATCGTGAGATGGAAGCATTCGCACAGTTCGCATCGGATCTTGATCCGGCGACCCAGAAACTTCTGGCCCGTGGCGCACGTCTGACCGAGCTGCTCAAGCAGCCGCAGTACTCGCCGCTCAAGGTCGAAGAGCAGGTTGTTGTGATCTATGCTGGTGTTAAAGGCTATCTCGACAACGTTCCGGTGAACAAGGTTCGCGCCTTCGAAGAACAGTACCTGTCCGAAATTCGTTCGGCTGGCGCTGATATCCTCGATGCGATCCGCACCGAGAAGGTTCTGTCCGATGACAGCGAAGCCAAGCTTAAAGCGTTCCTCGACAAGTTCGCGAAAACCTTCGCGTAAGACTGAAACTTAGGCGAAGGAGGAAACGCAATGGCTAGTTTGAAGGATCTGCGCTCGCGCATTGCCAGCGTCAAGTCGACGAGGAAGATTACCTCGGCGATGAAGATGGTGGCAGCCTCCAAGCTCCGTCGTGCACAGGATGCAGCGGAAGCAGCCCGTCCCTATGCGGAACGCATGGGGACGATGCTGGGCCGTCTTGCAACTGCCGTCGGTAGCAATGAAGGCGCTCCGAAGCTTCTGGCCGGTACCGGTAAAGATGACGTGCATCTGCTCGTCGTCTTCACCGCAGACCGTGGCCTTTGCGGTGGTTTTAACGCATCGATCGTGAAAGCGGCTCGTGCGAAGGCCCTTGCCCTTAAGGGTGAAGGCAAGACCGTTAAAATCATCTGCGTCGGCCGTAAGGGCTCAGATGCGCTCAAGCGTGAATTTGGTGACAATATTGTTGCCCGGTATACTGGCATCGAGGGCAAGAAGGGGATTGATTTCTCCTCTGCAACCGAGGTGGCAGACAAGGTTCTGGCGCTTTACGACGAAGGCGAATTCGACGTCTGCACGATCTTCTACAACAAGTTCGTGTCCGCGATTTCGCAGGTAGCAACCGCTCAGCAGCTGATCCCGTTCGCGGGTGAAGAAGTTGACGAGCAGGAAGAAGCAACCGGTTCTTCTGCGGTTTACGAATACGAACCGTCCGAAGAAGCCATTCTGGCTGATTTGCTGCCACGTAACGTTGGCGTCCAGATCTTCGGTGCAATGCTTGAAAGCAGTGCATCTGAACACGGCGCGCGTATGTCCGCGATGGATAACGCAACCCGCAATGCCGGCGACATGATCGACCGACTGAGCATCGAATATAACCGCTCACGTCAGGCTCAGATTACCAACGAACTGATTGAAATCATTTCCGGCGCCGAGGCTTTGTAAGCGGGTCGCAGGAAGTTAACGGATAGCTTTGTCCGAGCAGGAGACAATACCTATGGCGAACAAGAAGGCGGGGAAAATTTCCCAGGTAATGGGCGCCGTCGTCGACGTTAAATTCGACGGCGAACTGCCTCCCATTCTGAATGCGCTGCATGTTGACAACAACGGTCAGCGCCTGGTTCTTGAAGTTGCACAGCACCTTGGTGAAAATGCGGTTCGTACGATCGCAATGGACACCACCGAAGGTCTGAGACGCGGTCAGGAAGTCATCGACACCGGTGATGCGATCTCGGTTCCGGTTGGTCCGGAAACCCTTGGTCGTATTCTCAACGTTATCGGTGAGCCGGTTGACGAACGTGGTCCGGTTAAATCAGCCAAGACCTCTCCGATTCACCGTGAAGCACCTGACTTCATCGACCAGTCCACCGACACCGAAATTCTGGTGACCGGCATTAAGGTTATCGACCTTATCGCGCCGTACACCAAAGGTGGTAAGATTGGTCTGTTCGGTGGTGCGGGCGTTGGTAAAACCGTCCTTATTATGGAACTGATCAACAACGTGGCAAAAGGCCACGGTGGTTATTCGGTCTTTGCCGGTGTTGGCGAACGTACCCGTGAAGGTAACGACCTCTATCACGAGATGATGGAATCGGGCGTTATCAACCCGGAAGGCGAATCCAAAGCCGCACTGGTTTATGGCCAGATGAACGAACCCCCGGGAGCACGTGCACGTGTTGCTCTGACCGGTCTGACCCTTGCGGAATACTTCCGTGATGAAGAAGGCCAGGACGTTCTGTTCTTCGTCGATAACATCTTCCGCTTTACCCAGGCTGGTTCGGAAGTGTCGGCACTTCTCGGTCGTATCCCGTCTGCTGTGGGTTATCAGCCGACGCTGGCAACCGACATGGGTGCGCTGCAGGAACGTATTACCTCGACCAAAAAAGGTTCCATTACCTCGGTTCAGGCAATTTACGTCCCGGCCGATGACTTGACTGACCCGGCACCGGCAACTTCGTTTGCCCACCTTGACGCAACCACCACGCTGAACCGTCAGATTGCCGAGCTCGGCATCTACCCGGCAGTTGACCCGCTCGACTCCACTTCGCGTGCTCTGGATCCGGGCGTGATTGGTCAGGAACACTACGAGACCGCTCGTGAAGTTCAGCGTGTTCTTCAGACCTACAAAGGTCTTCAGGACATCATCGCCATCCTCGGCATGGACGAGCTTTCGGAAGAAGACAAACTGGTCGTGGCACGTGCCCGTAAGATCCAGCGTTTCCTTTCGCAGCCGTTCCACGTTGCAGAAGTCTTCACCGGTACTCCGGGCGTGTTCGTTCAGCTCGAAGACACCATCAAGGCGTTCAAGGCGATCTGCGCTGGTGAATATGACCACATGCCGGAACAGGCATTCTACATGGTCGGCACCATCGAAGAAGCCATCGAAAAAGCCAAGAAGATGGCCGAAGCTGCCTAAGGCAGCTTTGGTCCCCCTCCGGCTAAGGAGCGAGGATTGTCATGACTGATACGACTGTACTGGAACTTGTTTCACCGTCTGCCCTGCTCAAATCCGAGCCGGTCGAGATGGTCGTTGTTCCGGGCACGGACGGGAATTTTGGTGTACTGCCCAAGCATTCGCCGATGATCTCGACCATTCGTCCGGGTGTCATCGACATCTATGCAGGTGGTAAGGTTTCCGAACGTATCTTCGTTGCTGGTGGTGTTGCAGAGGTTAATCCCGAGCGTTGCACCATTCTGGCAGAAGAAGCGGTTCCGGTTGCCGATTTGAAAGCTGACGAAGCGCAGGCCCGTCTTGAAGCGGCAGAAGCCGACATCAAGACTGCCGAGACTGCACACGACAAAGCCAATGCCGAGCGCGCGCTTGACATTGCCCGTGCACAGATCCAGGCCCTGACCAACTAATCGTCGGTTTCAGAAAATCATTTCAAAAAAAGGCCGTCCTGCTGGGACGGCCTTTTTTGTTGTCAACGCCGCAAGCAATCTAGCCACGCCACCCGGACTGGGCGCGCAGACTTGCTGCTTGTAAAATCCAGCCACCGCCAAACCCAGTGACCAGGATAAATCCGAACGTGATCGCCGCCATCGGTCCAGCGACATCTGCGGCCTGGCCCAAATTGATCGGGCTGATGGACTGTGCTGCGACAAGGGCAATTGTGCTTCCGACGGTGACGCCGAGGATCCCGCCAGTCGCGACCATCAGCCCGGTTTCAAGCGCCCCGGTTCTGGTAATTTGTCCGGGTCGAAGACCCAGCGCGCGCAGCATCGCAAGCGTTGCAGTTTGTTGCTGACGCAGTGCAATCAGCCCGCAAACAATCACGAAGGCCGCCCCGATCGTAGCCAGGGTGGTCAGGCCAATCAGTCCTGTAACCACACCATCAAACAGACGGGTAAGTTTCAAAAGTACCTGATTGATGAAAATGACCGGAATATCGGGGTAGGTATCCAAAGTGGGTGTAATTGCCGCCTTTGTGCCGACACCTTCTTTCAGGTCAATCGCACTGATCACCCCATGATCAAAGGCGGGATCCATCGGTGAGAGTACAATTGGAAAATCAAGCCCAAGTCGGGTCCAGTCGATCTGGCGTAAATTGGCGACTTCCACCACATGCGATTGTCCAAGGATGTTCAGGGTCAGCTGATCTCCAAGGGTGATGCCGATGGCCCTTGCCGCCCCGGCATCAAGCGAAACCAGGTTCTCATTGAGGCTGTCGGGCTTCCACCAGTGTCCTGTCTTAATCGGGTTCTGGCGCATGTCCGATGTCGGCTGATCAGTCCATGACATGCCTCGGTCCCCCCGCAAGAACCAGTGATAGCGGCGCGGCACATCTGCGTGGGTCAGTGGTCGGCCATTGAGGTGTGTCACCCGGCCATGCAGGAACGGCATTTGGATGACGGAGGTCACGGCTTCATTGTTCTCGATACTGGTGCGAACGGCGTCTTGTTCAGTCGGTGGAATATCGAAAAACACCACATCAGGCGTTTGCGTTGGCAAAACAGATTTAAGGTGTTGCCCTGCCAGCGCCCCAAATAACAGGACAGCGCACAAACAAGTCACGGCTAGCCCGAATGATGCCGTGATGGTTACAGTCGGGGCAGAGGGCCGGGAGATGTTACGCAGCGCCAGACGCAACGTAGGAGAGAGCATGCGTATTGTTGCAAACTTTCCTGCCAGCAGGCGGACCGCCCGACCAAGCAGGACAAATAGCCCCTGACAGGTGATCAAAACCCCCAGCAAAACAAGGGCGACCCAACCCAGATCAATCAGGGCACTGGCGATGGCAATCAGGCCAAGTGCAAGCAAAACCTGCACAAGGCTAAGTCGGGTTGACCGATGTTTCGCCTCTGCTGGGGATTGATGGCGAAACAGACAAGCCGGGGATGTCAGGCAGGCATCACGCACAGGCTTGATCGTAACAAGTGCGACAAACCCGAAGACGAAGGCGGTGATCAGCGGGCCATCTTTGAAATCGGCGTGAACATCAAAACCAAGAGTCTCACCGATCAATGGGCCAATCGCCGTGCCGATGAGCATGGTTAGGATTGCCGCAATCAGGATGGCGACAAAGGTGACAAGTCCAAGCTGCCATATGACGCTGCATGCGATGTCGTGCGAACGCGCACCCAGACTGCGTAGCGTGGCAAATCGCGAACGCCTTGCCGCAAGATCAGCGCGCAGGGCATTACGGATTGCACTTGTCGCAATGGCAAAAATTGCGATGCCGATCAGGCTGACAAAGGCCGATGCGAAATCACCGATGCGCTCAAGACCCGGTACGCCATCCGCAGCATTGACGATCCGCCAACCACTGTCGGGAAACCTGATTTCAATGTCGGCAATGACTTGCTGGGGTGTTTGGCGGCTGTCTTGCGGAAGTTTGAGGCGCAAATACCAATAGACCTGCTTGCCAGGCGCCAGAAGGGGGCTTTCGCGATAGTGCTCCAGTGCGACGATGACCCTTGGACCCAGTGAAAACAGCCTGAATTTTCGTTCAGGTTCCGCCGCGATGCTTGCGCGGATTTGGTAACTGCGTCCTCCGAGATCAAGCTTGTCGCCAATCGCAAGTCCGCTGTCCTCGAGCAGTTCCGGGCCAACGACGATCCCGGGCAGGCCGTCTTTGTTTTTTATCGCATCGCGAAGGGGGATGTCGGGCGATAGCCCCAAATTGCCAAACAGCGGGTAGGTTGCGTCCACCGCCTTTAATTCGGACAGAACCGGTGGCTGATCATTTGAAGGCCGGATCATTACGCGTTGTTCTATGCTGACGCCGAGGGTGCCAAGCGTCTCAAGAAACGCTTTTTCATCAGTTGTTGGCGCACGATGAAACAAACGTAATGATATGTCGCCGCCTATGGTCTGTTGAGCAGATTGACGCAATCCATCGCGAGCTGATTGGGTCAGGCTGACGGTCAGGACCAGAATGGTCACGGCAAAGACAAGGGTTGCAAACAGGACGATGATGCCTGCACCAGGCTTGCGCAATTCACGCAGCGCGATCCGCAAACTCGTTGGGACATAAAGGGATTTGAAAAGCGCGGATGTCGGGCGGGACACGGCAGTCTCGCTGGCAGAAGGTTACGGCGTGGGCGTTAACGCCAGCCCCAGCCAGAAAGATTCGATCATTTTCATCAGATCAATGAATTCTGTCACATCAACCGGCTTACGCAAATAACAGTTCGCACCGGCCGCATAACAGAGATCGACGTCATGCTCGGCACCGGATGTGGTCAGGACAATCACGGGAATGGATGCACAGTTCGGATCATTGCGGATATCACGCAACATTTCGCGGCCATCTTTGCGCGGCATGTTCAAATCCAACAGGATAAGACGCGGGCGCGGCGAATTGCGATAGGGGCCGTCCTGCTGCAAGAACTGCAGGGCAGCCATTGCATCTTTTACATGATGCAGCTCAACCGGTTGTTTGAATTCTCTAAGTGCTTCACGCACAAGGCGCGCGTCACCTGGATTGTCCTCGATCAACAACAGGTTGTTTGTTGTGCCATTTCTATGATCCGGCATGTTGATCCGCTATCCTTACGGGTGACCTCCCAGAAAGCCCGGCCAGCCCTGTTTTTTTTATTTCGTGAGCCTGTTAGTCAATTGATCCTAAAGAAAAGATGGCCCCCGCCATCGGTAAGTATTCTCTAAGACTAGGTATATGATTATTTACTCATATATCCTTAAGTCTTATTCTCATACCCCAGCACGAACATCAATTCAATAAGACTTCAGTAAAGTTGCAGATATTATTCGTACGTATGAGATATAATGGCCCAAAAGTGCAGTAAAAAGGGCCTGCCGCGAACTATTTTTCTTTTGCGTTATCGTTGAGAAGCGACAGCTCAGTTCGCTGCAATACCGATCTCACGAGCCAACGAGTCGAATCGGGTCAGCAGTTCGGGCTGTTGGGCAAATACCTTGCCGACCTTCTCATAGGCGGCTTTGGCATCGTCTTCCTGGCCCAGCACCATATAGGCCTGCATCAGGCGGGCCCAGCCGTCCGGGTCGTTTGGCTCTGTCTCAAGACGTTCGGCCAAACCATTGACCATTGACATCACCATTTCCTGACGTTGTTCGGGCGTGAGTTCTTCGGCGGCGGCGATGTCAGCCTGACTTGGGCCGGGTTGTGTGTTCTCGGCAAGGTTCAGGCGTCCTTCAATGTCGATCCCTTGCGCAAGGGCAGCTTCGTTGATCTGCCCCACCACCATTTGCAGCCACGGCGCATCAGCAGGTGCATTGTTGGCAAGGGCGATCCAGCGATCAACAGCGGCTCCGACATTGCCTTCCTGCGCATCGGCAAGGCCAAGGTAGAACTGAATGCGTGGATCAGTGCTGTCGGTTTTTTCGGCTTCACGCAACACGCCACGGGCGGTTGCATTGATTTGACCATTATTGCCGCGCACAAGGCTTTCGGCATACATGGCAAGATAATCGCCATTGCGTCCGGACCGTTTGACGGCCTCAAGGAATGCGGTCTGGGCTTCTTGCGGGCGACCAAGCGCCATGAGGCTGGCACCAAGCAATTCCCATGCGCGCAAATCATCCGGGTCTTCCAGCAGTTTCTGCGACAGGTCGCTGACGGCACGATTCAAAACCGACTGGCGGTCCTCATCAGCACTTTGCGCCATGCGCAAGGCATTGATTTCATCGGTACGGCTGGCGATCGGCCGATCCGGCATGGTCGGGCTCCCCAGATCCAGATAAAGCCCAATGCCGCCGGCAATGAACAATACGATGAAACCTGCGGCAATGGCGCGCGTTGGTGAACGGTTCGATGCGATGTGTGTTTCAGAACCATCCGCTTGTTGCTGCTTGATACGCTGGTCAGCAGCCAGAATACGGCGCTGGACCTCGATACGTGCTGCCGTGGCCTGCTCTGTGCTCAGCACGCCGCGTTCGATGTCACGGTCAATTTCGGAGAGCTGGTCGCGATAGACCGCAAGATCACGCGAAAGTTCGTTCTCCGGGCTGCCATCCTCATCGCTCTTTGCGGATGCTGGTGTTTCGCCATCCGTATCGGTGGTTTCGGTCCGGCTGTTTTGGAAGATCGGCCACAAAATGAACCCCGCAAGCAGCAGGGTTATCGCGCCAAGAACAATCCAGATGGTCATTATGCGTATCCTGTTCCTGGGCTTTTATTCTGCGGGAACCGCTTTGGCGGTGCTTTTGTGCGATCGGGTGGGGGCGCCAATGCGATAGCGACGATCAGATAATGACATCAAACCGCCAAATACCATGACAATGCCACCAAACCACATCCACGGGATCATCGGTTTGACATAGAACCGTGTGATCCACTTGCCGCTTTCATCCTGATCCCCGATCACGGCATAGATATCGCCGGTGAAGCTTGACCGGATGCCCGCCTCGGTGGTTGGCATGCCTTCAACCGTATAGATGCGTTTTTCCGGCGTCAGGGTGACGGTGCGCTCACCCGGTGTGGTAATGGTGATTTCCGCTTCGCGGGCTGCATAGTTCGGTCCCTGATATTCGCGGATGTCAGACAGGATAAAGGTGTGTCCGGCAAGCTCGGTACTTTCGCCAACCGCCAACGACTGCACGGCTTCCTCGGTCCAGGC
Source organism: Thalassospira sp. UBA848 (assembly GCF_002295455.1). Taxonomy (NCBI): domain Bacteria; kingdom Pseudomonadati; phylum Pseudomonadota; class Alphaproteobacteria; order Rhodospirillales; family Thalassospiraceae; genus Thalassospira; species Thalassospira sp. UBA848. Next base: position 33,388 of record NZ_DBGS01000007.1, read on the forward strand.
CTGTGAGCCGGTGATCCCGGCGACGACAATCGCCACACCGGCATGGGCCAACATCGTGCCATGGGCTGAACGCGGCAGGTTGCACATGCGTCGCCAACTGGTGCTGAGCGGTTCGCGGAACAGTTTGATCCGGCCTGCCCATTCAAGGATCGATCCGACAAACAACCACGCCGCCAGGCCCATACCAAACAGGGCGATGGCAGGGCCACCCGCCAGCCAGAGCGTTACCAGCACGACCACGGCGGTCGCAGCCAGCGCAATTCTGAGCTTGTTAAACACACCCATCAGGTCGGCACGTTTCCACGGCATCATCGGGCCGAATGCCATGGCAACAATTACCGGGGTCATGATCGGGACAAAGGTCGCGTTAAAGAACGGTGCCCCAACAGAGATTTTTTCGCCGGTCAGGGTTTCAAGCAACAGCGGGTAAAGTGTTCCCAGCAAAACCATCGCAGCCGCGATCGATAACAGCACATTGTTGAAGACAAGTGCCCCTTCGCGCGAAATCGGCTGGAACAATCCGCCGCCTTTCAATGAAGGCGCGCGCCACGCATAAAGCGATAGCGACCCACCGACTGTGAGGCACAGCAGGAACAGGATAAACACCCCGCGGGTCGGGTCTGTGGCAAAGGCATGCACGGATGTCAGCGCGCCCGAACGCACAAGGAAGGTGCCCAGAAGCGAAAAGGAAAAGGCCAGAATCGCCAGAAAGATGGTCCAGCTTTTCAGCGCGTCGCGCTTTTCCACCACGATGGCCGAATGCAAAAGCGCTGTGCCGGCAAGCCAGGGCATGAAAGATGCGTTTTCGACCGGGTCCCAGAACCACCAGCCGCCCCAGCCAAGCTCGTAATAGGCCCACCAGGACCCAAGTCCGATTCCGGCGGTCAAAAAGACCCAAGCGGCCAGAGTCCATGGCCGCACCCAGCGTGCCCAGGCCGGATCAACCCGGCCTTCGATCAGGGCGGCAACCGCAAATGCAAAGGCGACAGAAAAGCCAACATAGCCGAGATACAGGAATGGCGGATGGATGGCGATGCCCGGGTCCTGCAAAAGGGGGTTCATGCCCTCCCCGTCAAGCGGCGGGTTCAAGACGCGCTCAAACGGGTTGGAGGTCAGAACGATAAACAGAATAAAGCCAACCCCGATCAGCCCCATGACACCAAGCACACGGGCCAGCAAGGTCGGCGGAAGATTACGACCAAATGCTGCAACCGCACCACCAAACAGGGTCAGGATCAGCACCCAAAGCAGCATCGATCCTTCGTGATTGGCCCAGACACCGGTGATTTTATAAATCATCGGTTTGGATGTGTGGCTGTTGGCCAGAACGTTCACGACAGAGAAATCCGAACTGACATAGGCATACGTAAGCGCGAGGAAACTTGTCGCAACCAATGCAAAACACGCAATCGCCAAGCGGGGTGCAACATTCAGAAGCGCCGCATCGCGACGGGACGCCGCCAAAAACGGAATCGTGGATTGGGCCACTGCCATCACAAGTGACAGTATCAGGGCGTAATGTCCGATTTCTACAATCATGTTCGCGTGTCTCGTCCCTAGCAGGCCTGAGGTTATCTCTTATGCGCCCGGATGCGACATATAATCCCTTTAAAAAGGCTTGGAAACCTTGCGGAATATCAAATATGCGCTATTTGCTGCACAATGGCGGGCGAAAATATGGCAATAGTCGTTACATATTGTACCCAAACAGGCTATAAAACCGTGATCAGCCAGCACATTGGTAGGCCAGAGGTCAACAACCCATGAGTCAATGTCCCGTCATTGACATCGCACAAAAAGAAATGTGGGCACGTCGTGCGACGACGGCCTCCATTGTTATTGCTGCGACACTGATCCTGATCAAGGCTGTCGGCTGGTTTCTGACCGATTCCGTAAGTCTTCTGTCCTCGATGATTGATAGCATGCTTGATGTTGGCACATCTGTGATCAACTTCATGGCTGTGCGTTCGGCTTGGCGTCCGGCGGATTACGATCATCGCTTTGGCCATGGCAAGGCAGAACCATTGGCCGGTCTGTTCCAGTCCGCCTTCATGATTGGTGCGGCTGTTCTGGTGCTGGCCGAGGCCGCATCACGCCTTAATGAACCCAAACAGATATCCTTTGCCGTTGAAGGCCTGTGGATCATGGGTGTGTCGCTGGTCATGACAGTTGGTTTGGTTCTGCTTCAACGCAAGGCGGTCCGTATTTCCGGCTCTGCTGCGGTCGAGGCGGATTCGCTTCATTACAGCAGCGATATCTTGTCCAATCTTGCGGTCATGATTGCGCTGTTTGGCGGTATGTCCGGGCTGGCCTGGGCCGATCCGGCGATTGGCGGGATGGTTGCGATCTTCCTGCTGTATTCCGCGATCAAGGTCGGGCGCTCCTCGGTCGGGGTTCTGATGGATGCGGAACTTCCCGAATCTGACAGCCAGCGCATCATCGAACTGACGATGAAAAATCCCGATGTCATCGGTATTCATCGGCTACGGACCCGTTCATCGGGTGTACATCGCTTTGCCGAGATCGAGCTGATCATGGATGGTGGCATGTTGATGCGCGAATCACACACCATTTGCCATCAGGTGATGGACAGCATCCGTGCGGAATATCCGGATCTTGATATCACCATCCATCCCGAACCGCCCGAAGACATCCACCTTGATGAATTCAGCGGCTATACCGAAGATCCTGAATTCTGGCACACCGGCCGCGCCAAGCGTGCCGGGCAGCATGATATCCCGGTTTCCAACAGTGGCGGTGAAGTCGCGGCCATGGGGCGCTAAGCGCCACCGGGCGACAACCCCGTCGCTTGGTTTTGAAAGCAGTCATAAAAAATGGCGGACCCTTTCGGGCCCGCCTTTGTTTTATGCAGTGTTTTTGCAGTTTGCCGTGTTGAAACCTTAGAGAACGGTCAGCATGCTTGCGACCAGCGGATGACGGACAATGTCCTTGTCGCGCAACTGGACGCAGGCAATGTCATCAACATTGCGAAGGCGATCAGACATTTCGGACAAGCCCGACATTTCCGGCAGAAGGTCGGTCTGATCCGGGTCGCCGGTCAGGATCATGGTGGAGTTCCAGCCAAGACGGGTGACCAGCATCTTGAGCTGCCCATAGGTGCAGTTCTGTGCTTCGTCGATGACGACAAAGGCGTTGTTGAGTGTACGACCCCGCATATAGCCAATCGGTGCAATCTCGATCGTGCCGTCTGAGATATAAGTCTTAAGGCGCTTGGCCCCAAGACGATCATTCAGCGCATCATAAAGCGGGCGAAGGTAGGGGGCCATTTTGGCTTCGACATCACCGGGAAGGAAGCCGATATTTTCCCCGGCTTCGACAGCAGGGCGGGCCAGTACAATGCGGGCGATATCGCCGTTATCAAGCGCCTCAACCGCCTTGGAGACCGCGATATAAGTCTTGCCGGTCCCCGCCGGGCCAAGTGCCATGACCAGATTGAAATTGTCGATGGCATCCATCAGGGCTGCCTGGTTCTCACTTTTCGGGCGGATGTTGCGGCGGTAGCTTTGATCGCGTTGTCCTTTCTGTTCTGGTTCGCCAAGCGGATGCCAATCGGCATTCTTTTCATCAAACAGCTCATGAACATTGGTATTAGGCTGTTGCGGACGGTTACGACGACGTGCTGCGCGCTTACCCATGACGATCACCTCAACAAAGTTGCCAAAAAAGCAAAACGCGCCATTCCGTCATGGAAAGGCGCGCATTCAATTTTCATCTTGCGATGGAAGTGGCGGTAGGAGTTTCCGCCGGTCACAGCATGTTGCATGTGCGATCCGGGGGGCGAAAATTCTCGTTTTAAGACGCTTTTTCGCGGCACTCGGGAACCCCTCCTGCGGTCCAGTTATTGACCGTTGATTGGAATCGTACCCCTATATGCTGTGTCTTGTCACGGGTTTTTGCGCGATTAAATTTTCATGAAACAGGATTGTGAGTCTTTTCAGATATTTATCCCGCATCTGCGAAAGAAATTTTTCCCATCAACTCTGCGTTGATGCGCCGGAACGCGATGGCAGTGCGGCACTGATCACCCAGGCAAGGGTTAAAAACGCGATTGATGTCACAAGGCATCCGACCAACCCGCCATAAAGATAGGCCACCCCGGAAAGCACCGTGCCGGTCAAACGCCCGATGGCATTCGACATATAATAGAACCCGACATTCATCGCGACCTTGTCGCCCTCGGCATAGGCCAGAATCAGGTAGGAATGCAGCGATGAATTGATCGCAAAGACAATCCCGAACACCAGCAATCCGCCCAGAACCGCAAGTTCGGGGGCGATATCATGTGTGATGGCGGCGGCAATTGCCGCCGATACGGCAATCAGGACTGCAATCCAGATTTGCGCAGTTCTGCCGTCGGGCTCGCTGGTTTTGGCGCGCAACACCTTGGGGGCAAGGGCCTGAATAAAGCCATATCCGATCACCCAAAGCGCCATGTAGCTGCCGACTTCGATATGGTTCCAGCCAAGCTCGGATGCCAGAAACACCGGCAACCCGACGACAAACCAGATATCGCGCGATCCGAACAAAAACAGCCTTGCTGCCGATAGAACATTGATTTTGCGGTCACGCGAAAAGACATCGCGGAATTTCGGCTTTATGACCCCGGCCGGACCCGCCATTGCCGATCCGAGCGATATGGCAACCGCAATCAGGGTAAGCGCAAGACCCGCCGCCATTGCCAAAAGTGCACCTGAAAAACCAAGCCAGGACAGCAACGCGCCACCCATGAAAAAGCCCACGCCCTTAAGCGCGTTCTTCGATCCGGTCAAAAGCGCGACCCAACGGAAAAGCGCACCGTCAGCATCAGCAGGTACCAGAACCTTGATTACCGATTTGCTCGACATTTTGGTCAGGTCCTTGGCAACACCTGATGCAGCCTGAAGCCCCATGACATAGGCCACCGAAATCGCGGGGAGCCAATCGGGATTGGTAAATGACAGGGCGGTTAGCGAAGCGATTTGTAATGCCAGCCCGGCAAACAGGGTAAAGCGCAACCCGCGCGCCTGGGCCAGCCATCCACCGACCAGATTGGTGACGATCCCGGCCACTTCGTAAAGGATGAACAGAAGTGCGATTTCAAACGCCGAATAACCCAGCGCATGAAAATGCAACAGCACCAACATGCGAAGCGCCCCGTCGGTCAGGGTAAAGCCCCAATAGGCCCCGGTGACCAGCGCATAATTGCGGATTGCGGCTGACATCTTTGCTAGTTCCCCAAAAGATGTTGCGCGACTTTGACGGTCAAATCCGCCATGCGGCAGACATATCCCCATTCATTGTCATACCAGGCCAGAATTTTGACCTGACGCTTGTCGATCACCATGGTCGATCCGGCATCAATGATCGAAGATCGGCTGTCATTAAGATAATCGGCACTCACCAGCGGGCGTTCTTCATAGCCAAGAATACCCGAAAGGTACGTTTCCGATGCCTCTTGCATCAGGCGATTGACGGTTTCGACATCGGTATCCCCGGCCACTTCGAACACGCAATCGGTCAGCGACGCATTCAGCAGCGGAACGCGCACGGCAATGCCGTTCAGTTTGCCCTTTAGTTCCGGGTAAATCATCGTGATCGCGGTGGCAGAGCCCGTACTGGTCGGGATCAGCGATTGCAGGCAGGACCGTGCGCGGCGCAAATCCTTGTGCGGCAGATCGACAATCGTCTGGGTGTTGGTCACATCATGAATGGTGGTGATCGATCCATGCACGATGCCAAGCTTTTCATGCATGACCTTGACCACTGGGGCAAGACAGTTGGTCGTGCAACTCGCCGCCGTCAGAAGGTGGTGCTGTGTTGGGTCATAAAGATCATCATTCACGCCGTAAACGATGTTAAGCGCGCCGTCCTTGACCGGGGCGGCGACGATGACCTTTTTGACCCCCTGATCGAAATAGGGCTGCAATGTTTCGGGCGTTTTGAACTTGCCGGTGCATTCCAGAACAATGTCACATCCCATGCCGACCCAATCGGTCTCGCCGGGGGTGGTATTCTCGCTAAAGCTGATCTTGTGGGTCTGATCGATCACCACGTGATCATCAATGCAGGCTACACCATTGCCCCAGCGGCCATGGACCGAATCAAATTCCAGCAAGTGGGCTGCGGTGACCGCGCCGCCCTTGATTTCATTGATGTGAACAAATTCAAGGTTCGGGTGTCCCCATCCAGCGCGCAGAACCAGGCGCCCCATGCGGCCAAAACCATTGATGCCAACGCGAATTTTACGGCTCATTTCAGGGCTCCGTTAGTTTGCAATTTTTGATGGGGTGAACCAGCCGCGGGTGCGGTTGGCAATCGCGACGAGCGACAGCATCACGGGTACTTCGACCAGCACACCAACAACGGTGGCAAGGGCCGCACCCGATGAAAAGCCAAACAGCCCGATGGCCGTCGCCACAGCCAGTTCAAAGAAGTTCGAGGCCCCGATCATCGAAGACGGTGCAGCGATTTTATGCTCCACGCCCAGCACCTTGTTGGCGACATAGGCAATGGCGGCGATGAAATAGGTCTGCAAAATGATCGGCACCGCGAGAAGAGCAATGATCATCGGTTGGGCAAGGATCTGTTGCCCCTGAAAGGCAAACAGCAGAACCAGCGTGCTGAGCAACGCAATCATCGATACGGGTTTAAGCTTGGCATCAAAGCTGTTGAATGCCGCGACCCCGCCTTTCATGACGCGGTTTCGGATGATCTGCCCGGCAATCACCGGAATAACGATAAACGCCACAACCGAAATGGTCAGCGTTTCCCACGGAATAGTGATCGCCGAAATGCCCAGCAACAGGGCCACAATCGGCGCAAAGGCAAAGATCATGATCGTGTCATTGAGTGCCACCTGGGTCAGCGTAAAGTTTGCATCCCCCTTGGTCAGGTGCGACCAGACAAACACCATTGCTGTACAGGGGGCTGCCCCCAACAGGATCAGACCGGCGATATAGCTTTCAATCTGTGCTTCCGGCAAAAGCGGGCGGAATAGAAAGCCGATAAACAACCAGCCAAGGGCTGCCATGGTAAACGGCTTGATCAGCCAGTTCACACCAAGTGTTACGCCAATCCCGCGCCATTGGCGTCCGACTTCATGCAGGGCGCCAAAATCAACCTTCATCAACATCGGCACGATCATGAGCCAGATCAGAACCGTGACCGGCAGATTGATCTCATAGGCGGTCAGGTTGCCAATCGCCTGAAACATATCGGGGAACAGTTCGCCAAGGATGATGCCGACAATGATGCTTGCAGCGACCCAGATGGTCAGAAAACGTTCGAAAATACCCATCTAGCAGCATCCTTTGTCAGTGTTGGTGGCAGAACGGCTTGGCAACCCGCACAGTTCGGGGTGTCCTTGGCAGCAATCATCGGCAAGGAACCCCAAAAGATCGCGCATCGCATCTGGCACAATCCGGTAAATAATCGACCGGCCTTCGCGTGTGCTTGTGATCAGACCCGCCTGACTAAGCGTGGTCAGATGCGATGACATGGTATTGTGCGGAATGGATATCTGCCGGGCCAGTTCGCCCGCGGCAATGCCGTCATTCCCCGCCCGGACCAGCAACCGGAAAGCCGCCAGTCTGTGTTCCTGTGCCAGGGCGCCAAGGGCGCTGATTGCGTGTTTTGTTTCCATATGTCGGGAAATATCGACATATGGGCGTTCTGGCAAGTGACATTTGTATTTCAGTGATGCGGACTGTTATGCGTGAGAGCAAAAAAGTAATTTGAAACAGTAAGGTAGGTTCGATCAAAAAAATAAGTTTAAATAACTAGAAATATAGTTATAATAGCGCCATGAGCGAACAAACAGTTGCACCGGCCTTTGCCGCCTTGGGCCACGAAGCCCGTCTGAAAATCTATCGCCTGTTGGTAAAGGCAGGCGATGACGGGCTTAATATTGGCTATATCGGACGGCTGGTTGGACTTCCGGCCTCGACCCTTTCCCATCATCTGGGGACTTTGGTTCAAGCCGGTCTGGTCAAGCAGGAAAAGCAAGGCCGTGAAACCCGCAATCGGGCGGATTTTGATGTGATGCGTGATCTGGTCGGCTTTATCGCGGACGAATGCTGCAGCGGCGTTGATCTTGATGCCGAACGGGAACAGGAAACCGCCGACTAAGCGGCGCGTTTTTTTTGGATTAAAGAAACTAATTTTCTAGGGATATAGATATGACTGCCCTGACAGTTCAATTGCGCCGCTTTGGGTCATCTGCACGACAGATTGATCGTGTATTGCTGGGCGCCTGCATCATCCTTGCCACGATCTTTATCTTGGACGCGCCGCAAGTTGTGCCAAGCGTGCTGTTCACGGCCAATTCCTTTGCCGAAACTGCGCCGTTCCTTGTTCTTTCGATCGGGATTGCTGCTTATGCCACGGCAACCGGGGCCGATAACCTGATTTCACGCGCCTTTGCCGGGCGCCCGGTACGCATGGTCTTTACCGCTGCGGCCTTTGGTGCGCTGTCGCCATTTTGCTCTTGCGGGGTGATCCCGCTGATTGCGGCCCTGCTTGCCATGGGCGTTCCGCTGGCCCCGGTCATGGCATTCTGGCTGGCAAGTCCGGTGATCGATCCGGCGATGTTTGTTCTAACTATGGGGACGCTCGGCACTGATTTTGCCGTGATCAAGATGATTTCGGCGATTGCCCTTGGTCTGATGGGTGGTTTTGTCACCATGTGGTTGGGTGCGCGGGGTTTTCTGTCTGATCCACTACGCGACGGCGTTGGCAATGGCGGCTGCGGTGGTGCCAAGGTGCGCTCCCACAAGGCCGTTTTCTGGAAGTTCTGGCAGGATGGCGAACGGATCAAAAAGTTCCGCACGTCCGCTGTGTCGAACATGATCTTTCTGGGGAAATGGCTGGCGTTTGCCTTCCTGCTGGAAAGCATCATGGTTGCTTATGTCCCGGCCGAAAGTGTAAGTGGATTGCTTGGTGGGGACGGGCTGGCACCGATTGCGATTGCCACCCTTGTCGGGGTTCCTGCCTATTTGAACGGGTATGCTGCGCTTCCGATCATGGAAGGCCTGATTGCGCAGGGCATGCAATCGGGTGCGGCGATGGCATTTCTGGTGGCCGGTGGTGTGTCATCCATCCCGGCGGCGATTGCGGTCTTTGCGCTGGTGAAAAAACCGGTCTTTGCGCTTTATCTGGTCTATGCGCTGGTCGGTTCGTTCGCAATCGGCATCATTTCGCAAGCTTGGCTGAGTTAAACCGTCCGCTTCATGTCCGATATGATGATTTCACGGTGGCAATACCGTTAAAAATCGCTACATTGCGCGCCAAGAAATTCATATCGGATTAAAGTTGATAACCATGTCGATGATTGACCAGCAGGTATCGCGCCGCCGTACCTTCGCCATCATTGCCCACCCGGATGCGGGTAAAACGACCCTGACCGAAAAGCTGCTGCTGTTCGGGGGTGCCATTCAGATGGCCGGTGCGGTGAAGGCGAAAAAGGAACAGAAGGGTGCCCGTTCGGACTTCATGAAGATCGAACAGGACCGCGGTATTTCCGTGTCTTCGGCTGTGATGACCTTCGAGTTTGAAAAGAACATCTTCAACCTGCTTGATACGCCGGGCCACGAAGACTTTTCTGAAGATACCTATCGCGTGCTGACCGCAGTTGATTCCGCCGTCATGGTGATTGACGGTGCGAAGGGCATCGAGTCCCAGACCCGCAAGCTGTTTGAGGTCTGCCGTCTGCGTGATGTGCCGATCACGACGTTCGTTAACAAGCTTGACCGCGAAGCCCGTGATTCATTCGAACTGATTGATCAGATCGAACAGGATCTCGCCCTTGATGTCTCGCCGGTAACCTGGCCAATCGGGTCGGGCCGTGATTTCCATGGCTGTTACGATCTGGTCAATGATCAGCTTCTGTTCATGGAAAAAGGCGGCAATGTCGTCAAGGAAGCCATTCCGATCAAGGGTCTTGATGATCCAAAGCTTGATGAACTGATCCCGGACTATCTTCTGGAAAAGCTGCGCGAGGAAGTCGAAATGGTGCGCGAAATGTGCCCGCCATTTGACTTGCAGAGCTATCGCGAAGGGCATCTGACGCCGGTCTTCTTTGGGTCGGCCGTCAATAACTTTGGCGTGCGTGAATTGTTGCGCGGCATTGGCGAAATTGCACCGACCCCGCGCCCGCAAGAGGCGGCAACGCGTCTGGTCGAAGCGATTGAACCAAAGGTGGCGGGCTTTGTTTTCAAGGTACAGGCCAACATCGACCCGAACCATCGTGACCGCATTGCGTTTATTCGTCTGTGCTCTGGCCACTTCAAACGCGGCATGAAGCTCAAGCATGTCCGTGCCGGCAAACAGATGGCGGTGCATAACCCGATGCTGTTCTTTGCCAACGAGCGTGACATTGCCGAAGAAGCCTGGCCGGGTGATATCATCGGCATTCCCAACCACGGGACGCTTCGTATCGGCGATACCCTGACCGAGGGCGAAGAGCTTCGCTTCCGCGGTGTTCCGGCCTTTGCCCCGGAATTGCTGCAGAAAGTCCGTCTGGATGACCCGCTCAAGGGCAAGCACCTTCAGCGCGCGCTTGAACAGCTCGCCGAAGAGGGCGCCTCACAGGTCTTCAAACCGATGATGGGTGCAGACTGGATCGTGGGTGTGGTTGGGCAGCTTCAGTTCGAGGTTCTCAAAGAACGCATCGCGGCTGAATACGGCATCAAGGTGCATTTCGAACCGACCCCGGCCTATGCCGCGCGTTGGGTGGTTGGCGATCCGGCGGAAATCAAGAAGTTCCGCGATACCAACCAGTCCGCGCTGTTTGAAGATCACGATGAAACGCTGGTCTTCATTGCGCGCAATGCCTGGCATCTTGATACGACCCAAAGCGACTGGCCGAACCTCAAATTCGAATCCACTCGCGAACAGAACCTGATTGCTGCGTAATTAGCTCAGAATGCAACTGATTAAGATAAGGCCACTGATCCAATCGGTGGCCTTATTCGTTTGAGATAATCTTCCAAGCAGAATTGCCAATCTTGCAAGCTGGATGAGGTCGGTAGGGTCTTCGAGTGATGGCATGTGAGCTCCAACAATAAATTTGTCTCACACACCATTATTCACATATTTTCTGCTGACAGAATCGTCATGTTCAGAAACTTAGTTGCCGATGAAATATCGGCCAACACCGACCAGAACCATTCCGACCGCCATGGCGGCAAACAGGTTGCGCGCGAGTGCCATGGTAATCACGGTGGCAGCAGCACCAGCAATGCCAATCGCACCTGCCGAAAGGGCGCTTGGTACCCAGACGGAAATCAAAACGGCACCGGGCAGGCGTTCCAGCACATGCGCCCAACGGCCATGTTGCGGCAAACGGTCCGCCATCAGAAGGCCCCCCAAACGCATGCCATAGGTCACGGCTGCCATGCCAAGAATGGTCAGAACGGCTTCAAGACTGAAACTTGTCAGATCGGGAAATTGGGTCATTTGCCTGTCTCCACTGCGGGGGTGGCGCTGTTTGTGCCTTCCGGTGCGCTATAGGCATTGCGGCCTTCGACGGCAAATTCGGCCTCAAGGCTGTCATCATCCATGTCTTCACGCCATGTCAGCGCGGCAACAACCACCCCTGCACCTGCACCGACCAGGATCGACCAGGTTCCGGGCAAGGTGAAATGACCAATCACGGATCCGATGGCCGCTGCAATCCAAGGCAAAAGGTCAACGCGCCCCTTCCACATGCCAATGGTGAGTGCGGCAAACACGGCAGTGAACGCGAAATCAAGCGCATAGACTTCCGGGTCAGGAATGCCGCCGCCAAGCAGGTAACCAACCGTATTGCCCGTCGCCCAGACCACACCAAGGAACATCCCGCCGCCCAGCAAGAAGCCTGGATTGGCAAGGTCCTTTTGGGTCATCGACACGGCCCAGTTTTCATCGGCGACCATATGCATGCCGGTCACCTTGACCCAGAGCGGGCGACCGCGAAACACGGGGCGCAAGGATGCACCGATCAGGATATAGCGCATATTAATCACCGCGGTTGCGATGATGATGGTGGCACTCGGTATGGTTTCGCGCCACAGATCGACCGACACGAACTGTGCCGATCCGGCAAACACAGCCAGGCTCATGAATAAAAGTTCGCCAAGCGACAATCCGCGCTGTGCGGCCAGAACGCCAAGCACCGCACCAAAGATGATGGTGCTGGGCAAAAGCGGCAGGCAGGCAAGGGCGCCGCGTCTGATGGTGTCAGAACCAAAATGGCCCGTTTTGGGCTGGCTTTCCGGGTGTTTTTCGGGCTGTCCGGGGCGTGACATTTCCGACGTTTCCTATGGTTGTTGGCAGCCGGTTCTTTGGCGTGACCGGTGCGTCCTTTTTATCATGCGGTGGGCGAGGAGCCATTGTTTCAGGCTCCATAATGATCGACACCAGATAGTCGGTCTTGGACGATATTGCTATCGATTGCGATTGCCGGTTTTCACTTGGCAGTCAGGCAGCGTCGTCTGCGAAATCAGCAATCAGCATATCAAGAAACAGGTTGGTGATCGGGTCGGGCTGTTTGGTGTCATCAAGGCTTGCCTGAAACGTGACCTTCACCGTCAATCGGTCGGGCAGAATCATGCGCATGCGACCGGCATCGACAAACTGCTTGGCATAGTGTTCGGGCAGATAGCCCAGAAATGCACCTGACAGGATCAAACGTGCTTCGGCCTCCATGTCTGATACGGTCGCGTGTGGCCGGGCAATCGCGAATTCCTTTAGATCCCTGCCAAGCCAGGATTTGCGCCCGATCAGGCGGTAACGCCGGATTTCATCAATGTCGATTTTGTCATCGGGCTGCGTAAAAAGCGGATGGTCCGATCCGCAATAGAACCGATGGGTTTCACCGTAAAGGGGGATATAGCGCAGACCCAGAACGGTTTTTGGAAAACTGCAGATGCCAATCTGGATATTGTCGGTCACCACTTCGCGCAACAGGTCATTGGGCGGATAGGTCACGACATTGAGCGTCACATCCGGGGCGCGTTCCATAAAGCGTGCAATGGTTTTTTCGATCCGGCGTGCAGCAGGATCGGTGATGGTATTATCCGTCAGTCCGATGGTCAGGGTCCCGCTTAGCTTGTCACGCAACGCCCGCATCTTGGTTTCATATTGCGCAACAGATTTGAACAGCCGGTGGGCTTCTTCAAATACCACCTGTCCCTCAGCCGTCAGCGCAAAGCCACCCCGTCCGCGTTTGCAAAGTGTGAACCCAAGCCGGGTCTCAAGGGCGGTGACATAGCTTGAAATTGTTGAAAGTGACAGGTTGAGATCGCTTTGTGCAGCGGCAAATCCCCCGGCCTCTACGATGGTCAGGAAAATACGAAAAAGCTTCAGGTCCGCCTGTTCCGTGATCATCGGGTCAATTCCGTTCAGTAAAAGTCATTACTTTGGGGATTTCCAAAGTAAAGTTCAGAAATACGTGATTTTTAAGTGCCGCGCAATTTGATCTGATCGGGCCAACAACAATATCCGCCCATTGGTTCAATGTCCGCGAACCAATGCCCCGATCAGGAGGTCCCATGTTCACCGACGACAAGCTTGCAAAATTGCGCGAAAAATACGGCAACACCAAAGGCGCAGACATTTTTGATCCGCATTTTCGCGAAGTGGCTGCATCGCAGTTTTCTGAAAGTGGCGGGCGCAAATGGCCATTTGCCGGTGTGCCAACTTTCCTTGATGCGCCGTTTGCCGCCGATGCCGAGAACGAGAATTTTGCAGGCCTCGACATCGCGCTGGTTGGCGTGCCGATGGATCTTGGTGTCAGTAATCGTGCCGGTGCACGACTTGGCCCGCGTGCGGTACGCAATATCGAACGCATCGGTCCGTATGAACATGTCCTGCGCATGGTGCCCGGGGCCATGGCGCGCATTGCTGATATTGGCGATGTCCCGTTTCGCAGCCGATATTCATTGGAAAGCTGCCACGAGGATATCGAGGCCTATTTCAATAAGATCGTTGGTGCCGGTGTCATTCCGATTGCCATCGGCGGGGATCATTCGATCAGCTATTCGATCCAGAAGGCGGTCGGCAAGGATCGCCCTGTCGGCATGATCCATCTTGATGCCCATTGTGATACCTGCGGGGAATATGATGGATCGCGGTTCCATCATGGTGGCCCGTTCCGCGAGGCGGTGATGGATGGTGTGCTTGATCCCGAACGCACCATACAAATCGGCATTCGCGGCTCGTCGGAATATGTCTGGGAATTTTCCTATGACAGCGGCATGACCGTGATCCACGCCGAAGAAGTCCCGAAAATGGGCGTTGAGGCCGTCATCGCCAAGGCGCGCGAAGTGGTCGGCGATGGCCCGGTTTATCTGTCCTTTGATGTTGATTGCCTGGATCCGTCCTTCGCACCAGGCACGGGCACGCCAGAAGTCGGTGGCCTGACCTCGCGCGAGGCATTGGCGATCCTGCGTGGTCTTAAGGGGATTGATTTTGTCGGTGCCGATGTTGTCGAGGTTGCCCCGCAATATGATGCCACGACCAACACCGCCCAGGTCGCGGCACAGGTTCTGTTTGAAGAGCTTTGTCTGGTGGTCGACGCGATGAAGCGTCGCAATGGCGAAGCATAAGGCCTTGCCGTAAAACCCGATAAACGACCTGTCCGTCCGCTTTGTCGTTATGGACAGGTCTTAATGATCAAGACTGGCGATAAACGCACCGGGACTGACACCCCACATGGCCTTGAAATGTCGGTTCAAATGGCTTTGGTCGGCAAAGCCCGTGGCAGCTGCTGCATCAGCAATGGTTGATCCGTCAAACAGCATCCGCTTGGCCCGGCGCAATCGCATATGGTTGAAATAGGTGTGTGGCGGAAGCCCGGTTGCTGCACGGAAAACGCGGAGCAAATGAAACCGGCTAAGCCCGGTCACTGCGGCCAGATCATCCAGTGATATATTCGCATCCAGATGGGCCGCCATATAGTCAATCACCGCCTCGACGCGCTTGTCCTCGGACCCCGGTTGATAGGAATAGGGCGGGGCATCCGCATGGCGCAGCGCAAAGCGGGCTGCGCTGTAAAGAAGCTGGCTGTCGCGTTCCAGCAACCTGTTTGAGCCGTCTTCTTCCGGCCGGAACAGGCGGTGCAGACCTTGCAGTTGCAAATGCAATTCCGGGTCATTGACCACACAGGTGCCAAAGAATGGCAAGCCGGTGTTCTTTGGTGATGTCTCTGCCACCAGTTCACCAAACACCTTCGGGTCGATGAACATGATTTGGTACTGATACCCATCATCAGATGCCGGGCCACCGTCATGAACTTGCATCGGGTTCATCATCAATATCTGTCCGCGCGCGGCGACATAATTGGTCCCACGCGTCATGAACCGCTCGGCCCCATTCAGGATAGTACCAAACGCGTAATAGTCGTGGCTGTGTTTCGGGAAAGAGAAATTCTTGTAGTCGGCCTCGAACATATCAATGCCGTCGGCTGCCCGCCAATGACGGGCAATCTCGCGGGGACGCCTGGACGCCGGTCGGGATGATCCCGGACGTCGGGCAGGCGCAGAGCTATGTCGCGACGCGTTGTTCATCGCCTCATTATAGCGTTTCTAACGATGCGGAGCTTGTACAATATTGTCATGGCGACATTTTAATCCGCCTTCTTCCAATGGGTGCCAGAAAGCGAAAATGGGTCTGGCTGTCGTGCCGATTCGCGGACCAAGACCGCAAAACTGACTTTTTGACGCATTTTGAAATGGATAATGTGCCCCCGCCCAATTGTATAGATGCATGTTCATATGAACATTTTCAGGCGGGCATTTTGTTGTTTTCTATATTCTGAATGCGCGTCTTGTACGTTGCGACATGGACAAATGCTGATTTCATCCAACTGAAACAATCCCGGACGCCGAGCGGATGTAAGGATCACGCCAAGTGTAGTTCTTACTGTTTGGATGTCCCATGTTTCTTGACCGAATTCGCATTGGTTCGCGCATTTTCGCTGGTTTCTTCGTTCTTGTGGTTATGCTTGTCGGCCTGTCTGCGCTGTCTTCAACCTATTTGCTGGGGTTTGGTTCCCATGCAGACCGCATAGCCAAAAGCACTGGGTTGGTCGGACTTGCCAACGACTATGCATTGCGCCTTGAACGCCTGTCCAATCAGGTTCTGCTGTTTGCCCAAACGGTCGACCCGCTTGATCGTGACGGCATCGCCACGATCCGCGAAGCAGCAGAGCAAAGCGGCGCGACGTTGGTAGCTGAACTGCGGATGAATGGTGATACTGAGCGGGCCGATGCGCTTGAAAGCCTGAGCGCAGATTACATCGCGACGCTTGAACCACTTGTGCTGCGCGCGGAAAACCTGTCTGCGGCGTCAGAAACCATGTTGCTTGGGGCCAATCAACTCGGAAAATCTGCGGCCCGGCTCGAAGATTTCATCGCCAAGCGAAACCCGGCCATCGCCGAAAAATTCGCCGACAAACTTGCAACAGCCAATTTGTCCGCAATCGTTAATTCGTTGCAGTTCTCGATACTGCGCACCCCGGAATCCCTTGATGCCGCACGCACACAGACCTCTGCCCTGACGGACTTGCAGGAAGAAATCAAATCTTCCTTTGATGGCTTGACCCGCAATGACAAAAAGCTGTTTTCCTATGCAATTCGCGACAATGATTTGCTGAAACAGGGGGCAAATCAGTTGGAAGCCTCGATTGCCGGTTTCCGCCAGTCGATGGATGCCTTTAAGTCGGCGGTCCGCGAAGTTCAGACCATCACCCAGAACATTCGATCCGATGCGATGGCCAATCAGATCGCGCTTGTCGATGCTGCGCACAGCCAGTCAGAAAACTCTGCCCTGACCAACATTGTGGTGGCGGCCATCGGTGTTGTGGTTGCTGTTGCCCTGGCTCTTGGGATCGCCATGAGCATCCTGCGCCCACTTAAACGTGTAAATGGCGACATGACCCGCCTGAGCGAAAACGACACCAATATCGCCCTTGCCGATATCCAGCGTCGTGACGAATTCGGTGCAATGTCGCGCACGGTGGCCATTTTCCGGGAAAATGCGTTTAAGATCGAAAGAATGGCTGAAGAACGCATCACGCTTCAGCGCATCGAAGAGGAAAAACGCCGCGCCTCATTGGGGGCGATGGCCGAAACGATTGAAGGCGAAACCACGGGCCTTGTTAAATCGGTCAATCATCAGGTCACCCGTATGCGTGAAGCCGTGATTGAAGTCGCGGCAGCGGCCGAACGTGTGACGGTGCAAACCGAATCTGCGAACGGTGCCGCACAGGACAGCCAGTCACATTCCAATGCCATTGGTGATGCTGCCAACCGCCTGCGCGAAGCCATCGTCTCGATTGCCAACCGCGTCGAGCATCAGCGCGAAATTGCCCAGAACGCCGTCGGTTCGACCGAGGAATCGGCAAAGGCCGTCGATGACCTGCGCGAAGTGGCGACCAGCATCGAACAGATTGTCGATCTGATCCGCGGCATTGCCGGGCAAACCAACATGCTGGCTCTTAATGCGACGATCGAGGCCGCCCGTGCGGGGGATGCCGGCAAGGGCTTTGCCGTGGTCGCCGCCGAGGTTAAAAACCTTGCCAGCCAGACCGAGCGCGCCACCGAACAGATCACCGAACATGTCAATGCCATGGGTGCTGTGACGGATCGTTGCGTCGCTTCGATGGAAGACGTCGGCGTGACGGTGCGCTCCATGATGTCGATTTCCGAAGAAGTCGCAGGTGACGTTGAACATCAACGTCGCGAGACCGAGGAAATCACAGGCGCCATCGCCCTTGCCGGGGATGCGGTACGCAATGTCGGAACAGCCATCGGGGCGGTTTCCGAAGACATCGAAGTTACCCGCAAGCTAAGTCTGGATCTGAACCGCCGTGCGGATGAGGTTGATCGCAATGTGACCGAGCTCACAGCATCCCTTGATCGGGCGGTGGCCTCTGCCGCAGGTGACGAAGGAATTGATGCTGAGAACAACAATACCGCTGTTGATGATAGCTGGCACGAAGACAATCTGCTGACCTTCCCGCAAGAGCAAAGGCGCGGTGCTGCCTGAACAGCTGCTTGCCAAGGATAATCAGACAACCAAAATTCACATTTGAACGACACGGGCCTGTTCACCGTATATCTGGTGTGCAGGCCCGATGCATTTGGTCTGCATTTTCGGTGCAAAACACAGGTTTTGTCAGCGGTTAAGATACAAACTGCGACGTTTCTGATACACTTTTTGTGTGGTTCTGACTGGCTGGTTGCAATATCGTTTCCCCCAACGGAAACCCACAAACGCATGACAACCTGAACTGGTACTGAATTGAAATACCGACACTTTCCCGGTGTGGGAAAAGGGTTGTTTGCTTTAAGGCTGTTTGGTCAGTCCGACTTGGAAGTATCAATGTGATGGCGCGTAAACCGACGCTTCTGATCGCAGGTGTTGCACTGATTGCAGTTGCAGCCTCTGCCTATTTCTTTGCCAAAGACGACATCACGGCGCTGATTGCGCCCGATGCGCAACCCGCAAGCGTGGCGCAGCGCGGCGGTGGGGATCGCAGCCTTCCGGTGATCGCCGAACATGCCAGCCTGATGGATGAAAAAACCGTTGTTGAGGCTGTCGGGACCGGCAAGTCCGCCCTTGGTGTTTCGATCTATCCTGCGGTGTCGGGTGAGGTTGCTGATGTGCTGGTTCGGGCTGGTGCCAAGGTGACCAAAGGTCAGGTCCTTGTCATTCTTGATGCCGAACGCGAACGCCTTGCCCGCGATCTTGCGGCTGTTCAGGTGCGCGATGCCCAACAGCTTCTTGACCGGTATGAAAAGGCCCGGCCACTTGGCGCTGTTGCCGAAAGCGAAGTTGATACTGCCCGGACTGCGCTGGCCGAGGCCCGCATTCAACTTGATCAGGCCGAGGTTAATCTGGCGGACCGAACCATTCTGGCCCCGTTTGATGGCATTGTCGGCATTCCACAGATCGAGGCGGGCGATCGCGTGGACAGCTCGACCATCCTTCTTACCCTGGACAATATCGACAGCATCCTGGTTGATTTCGAAGTTGCCGAAACCCGGTTTGACAATGTCCGTCCCGGCCAGTCGGTGCGGGTTGAAACGTGGAGCCTGCCGGGCGAAGAGTTCACCGGTGTGGTCGAATCTATTGGTAGCCGAATTGACCCGGAAAGCCGCACCTTCGCCGTGCGTGCCCGCGTGCCAAATCCCAACGGCCGTTTGCTCGCCGGGATGTCTTTTGCGGTTTATGTCGATATCGAAGGAAAACAGTATCCCTCGGTGGCGGAAATCTCTGTGCTTTGGGGCGATGAGGGTACCTATGTCTGGCGGATTGATGACGAGAACAAAGTGTCGCGTGTTCCGGTCCGGGTCGTGAAACGAACCAATGGTCGCATTCTGCTTGATGGTGGAATTGCGCAGGGTGACCTGGTTGTCGTCGAGGGTGTCTTGCGCCTGCGCCCCGGGCGGACCGTTTCCGCAACCATTCGCGGTGACAACAATGCTGGCGGCACTGGTGGCGTTGCCATCCGTGAAGACACTGGCGAGGGGTCCTGATCATGTCGACAGGAACCGGCAATCACGACCAAAACGATCTAGCGTCACTCAGTATCCGACGCCCTGTTCTGATCTGCGTGGTTGCCATGCTGATCATCCTTGCCGGTCTGGCTGCGATGCTGGGTGTCGAAATTCGCGAACTGCCCAATGTCGACCGCCCGACCATCACCGTGACCGCCGACTATGATGGTGCATCACCTGAAACAGTCGATGCCGAAGTGACCGGCATCATCGAAAGTGCAGCTTCGCGTGTTAGCGGGATCAAGGAAATCAGTTCCCAAAGCGAAGAGGCCAATGCACGCATCCGCATCGAATTCTACCCCGACGTTGAAATCAACGATGCCGCCAGCGACATCCGCGAAGCCATCAGCCGGGCAGAACGCAGCTTGCCCGACGGAGTGGAAAACATTCGTGTGGTCAAGGCTGACGCCGATGCCAGTGCCATCATGCGCATTGCGGTTGTCAGCAACCGCCTGACCGAAGAAGAACTTGCCAACATTGTCGAAGACCAGATCAGCCCATCCTTGCTGTCTGTTCCCGGTGTGGCAGAGGTCGGGGTCAACGGGGATCGTGAACGTGTCTTGCATGTGCGCGTTGATCCGCTGCGCATGGCAAGCTTCGGCCTGTCGGTTCAGGATGTGGCAGATCTGTTGCGCACGGCGCAATTTGATATTCCGGCAGGCAGTTTTGAATCATCGGACCAAAAGCTTTTTGTCCGTGCCGATGCGTCGGTATGGGAAGTCGACAAACTTAATCAGATGCTGGTGCGTGACAGCGTGCTTCTGGGTGATGTTGCGGATATTTATTACGGCCCGGATGATGCGACATCCTATGTGCGATTGAATGGTCGCACCGTGATCGGGCTGAGTATTACCCGACAGGCGCAATCCAATACGATCGCGATTTCCAATGGTGTGCGCGAGGTGGTTGAACGCCTCAATCAGCAATATGATGACCTTGATGTTTTCGTGAATTCCGACGATGCGGTCTTCATCGAAGGCGCGCTTTGGGAAGTGATCTTTAGTCTGGGTTTGGCCATCCTGATTGTCATTGCGGTGCTGTATCTGTTCCTGCGCTCCTTCACGGCAACTCTTATTCCGACCATCACCATTCCGATTGCCCTGATCGGCACGGTCGCTGCGATCTGGGCGATGGGCTTTTCGATCAACATCCTGACCCTTCTGGCCCTTGTGCTGGCAACCGGCATGATTGTCGATGATGCGATTGTTGTTCTTGAAAACATCCAGCGCCGTCGACATCAGGGGCTTGGGTCGATGGCGGCGGCGGTCCTTGGCTCACGACAGGTCTTCTTTGCTGTTGTTGCTACAACACTTACGCTGATTTCCGTCTTTGTGCCGATTTCCTTCCTGCCCAGCACGGCCGGGCGGTTGTTCCGGGAATTCGGCTTCGTGCTGGCTTTTGCGGTGGCTGTGTCATCCTTTGTTGCCCTGTCCCTATGCCCGATGCTGGCATCACGGCTTAAACATATCGATCCACATGACGGCAAGGCCGACGATGCGCCCAACATGCTGGAACGCTTTGGCTTCTTCTGTGCCGGGATCTATCGCCGTATTCTTGAAGCAGCCCTTGGCAGCCCGGTTATAACCTTGATGGTTTGTATCATTGCCGGCGGAACGGCCTTTGGTGTTTATACAACTGTGACGCAGGAATTGCTGCCCGACGAGGATCGCGGTCGTATTCTTGTTTCCATGCGGGGTCCGGACGGGGTTGGCATCGACTATATGGACCGTCAGGTCGAGGCGGTTGAAGACATCCTGCGTCCAGTGGTCGAGGCGGGGGATGCCTATAACATCTATACCATTGTTGGTCTGTGGGACCCCAACCGTGCCCTTGTGATTGCCCCGCTTAAACCATGGGAAGATCGCACCAGCTCGCAACAGGAAATCACGGCGTCGATCCGGGGCGATCTGAATGCGCTTCCGGGCGTGCAGGCCTATATCTGGCAGCCCAACAGTCTGGGCTTGCGCGGTGGCACGGGCGAGGGGCTTGAATTTGCCCTGACCGGGACAAGCTATCGCAAGCTGGCCGAAAATGCCCGCGCCATGCAGCAGGAAATCGAGGCGAACTATCCCGGCCTCACCGGCCTTCGGGTGTCCTATCAGACCACCCAGCCACAGCTTCTGGTGAATATTGATCGCAGGCGCGCCTTTGATCTGGGCATTCCGATCGAAGAACTCGATACAACTTTGCGTGCGATGATCGAGGGGTACGAAGTCACCGAAATCAATGTCGATGACCAGAATGTGCCGATCAAGTTGCGCAGTGCGCTCGGCAGCATCAATGACCCGTCCGATCTTGAAAACCTGTTTGTGACCGGCACCAATGGCCGCATTTTGCCATTGTCATCCGTGATCACACTCAGTGAAGAGGCGGTTGCCTCCGAACTTGAACGCGAAGGACAGCAACGCGCTGTTACCATCTCGGCCAACCTGACACCGGGCTATACCCTGGCCGAAGCGGTCGCGGATGTGAACGCGGTTGGCGATGAATTGCTGCCACCAGGTGTTGGCATCCTGTTCCTTGGCAATGCTGCGGCGTTGGGCGAAACCGCCAGCGATGTACAGATTACCTTCCTGATTGCTGTTCTGGTCGTGCTCCTTGTTCTGGCTGCCCAGTTCGAAAGCTTTACTTCGGCCCTTGTAGTGGTTTTGACCGTGCCCTTTGGCCTTGCGGCCGCCATCTATGCGCTGGCGCTTAGTGGTACCTCGATCAATATCTATAGCCAGATCGGGTTGGTGATGTTGGTTGGACTTATGGCCAAGAATGGGATTCTGGTTGTTGAATTTGCCGATCAGTTGCGCGATGCGGGTAAGTCTGTGCGTGAAGCCGTGCATGATGCGGCGATGGTGCGCTTGCGCCCGATCATGATGACCATGATCTCGACCGTTCTGGGGGGCTTGCCGCTTGTCCTTGGCACGGGTGCCGGGGCCGAGGCACGCGCAGCTATTGGCTGGGTGGTATTTGGCGGTCTTGGCTTTGCGACGGTCTTTACTTTGTTCCTGACCCCGGTGCTTTATTTGTTGTTGGCTCCGCTGGTGTCGGCCCGTGCCGATGGCGGCAAGAAGCTGCAATCACAGTTGCGTGCTGCAGAAGCCATTCCTGATCACGGCGAGGCGGCATCACATGTCGCGGCGGAGCCCGGAAGTGACGGTCTTCAAGGAAGTGTGAAATAATATGAATAATTCTCACATTTCTGTGATTTCGGGCATTGCCCTTTTGCTCGCACTGGCGGGGTGCCAGTCCGTCGGACCGGATTATACCGCCCCGAACTTTGATCTTGTTGGCGCCTATACGCCGGAAATTCCGGTGATTGCCGCCAATCAGAACGAACAGGGCCGTTGGTGGGAAAGCACAACCGATCCGGTTTTAAATGGTCTGATTAATGAAGGGGTCGACAACAATATTGATCTTCAGATCGCGATCAGCCGTATCCGTGCCGCTGCCGCAACCGCACGCGGTGTTGCCGGGGCGAATGGGCCGCAGGTCGGCGCATCGGTGGATGGTTCGGCAAGTCGTTCGACCTCAAGCCGTGCCAGTGGTGATCAGGTGTCCGATATGGGTTATGGCGCGGGCATTGATTTGTCCTGGACCGCCGATATCTGGGGTGGTCAGACGCGTGAGGAAGAAGTCGCCGAGGCAGATTATCTTCAGCAGGTATATCTGCGTGAAGATGTCTATCGCACGATGATTGCCGATATCATCACAAACTATATCGAATTGCGCGGGGCACAGCGGCGTTTGGCACTTTTGCAGGACTCCCTTGATCTGCAACGTCAGACCAGCAACATCGTGCAAGTGCGTTTGCAGACGGGCCTTGGCTCGGAACTTGATCTGTCACGTGCGCGCGCCGAAGTCGCCGATCTCGAAGCAACGGTCCCGACCCTGCAAACCACCATTGATCGCTCGATCAATGCGATTTCTATTCTCGTCGGTGCACAGCCGGGAACGCATCGCGATCTGTTGCTTGATGCATCACCGCTTCCCGAGTTTCAAAGCAGCCCACCAATTGGTATTCCGGCCGATCTGCTGCGCCGTCGCCCGGATGTGCGCGCGGCCGAACTGGCCCTGATTTCTGCGACCTCGCAAATCGGTGTGGAAACCGCAACGCTTTATCCGGAATTGTCCCTTGATGGGTCACTCGCCCTTGGTGTTACCGGCTATGGCACCGGGCCGATTGTCCGCACCGCCATGGCCGCCATCGGGGCGCTGATTGATGCGACCCTTTATGATGGCGGGGAACGCCGTGCCAATATTACTGTCGCCGAGGAAGAGGCAGAACAAGCCTTCCTGACCTACCGCCAGACGCTTCTGAACGCGATCGAGGAAGTTGAAAGCGCGATTTACGGCTATGTCGGGGCGGTGGCACAGCGCGATTCCCTGATTGCATCAGTGCAATATCACCGCGAGGCCTTTGAACAATCGCGTGTGCGTTATGTACAGGGGCTTTCGGACTTCCTTGATGTACTTGATTCCCAGCGCAGCCTGACCTCGTCGCTGCAATCACTTGCCGATTCCGAGACCGATCTGGAACTTGAAACCATCAATCTCTATAGCGCGGCGGGGCTGAGTGTCGAAGACGTAGAGCGTTATGCCAAAGAGGCCGATGTGACGCTTGCGAATGGTTAGAAAGCGCTGCAAAAACGCATATATCAGTGAACTGTGGCTTGAGTTTCCTGATCTTTCATCCTAGGTCTTTGGCAATCTGCATTCCGGGGACAATCATGACCGGCGATCTGTTTGCCAATGAACCACCACGCAACCTTTTGCCCTTTGATGGCGAAGTGTTGCTGCTGCGTGACATCATGGCCGCCGATGACGCCGACAAGACCTTTGCCCGACTTCAAAGCAACATCGTCTGGCAACAGGAAACCGCCAAAATCCATGGCAAGGAAATCCCGGTCCCGCGCCTGACTGCGTGGTATGGCGAGGTGGCCTATCGCTATAGCGGGGTCTATCACCCGGCCAGTCCGTTTCCCTCTATCGTTGCCCCTTTGCGCACACTGGCCGAAGAACTGTCTGGCGCGGCATTCAATACAGTGTTGTTGAACCAGTATCGTGATGGGCGCGACAGTGTTTCCTGGCATGCCGATGACGAGGAGGTTCTGGGCGAAAACCCGGTGATTGCCAGCCTCACCTTCGGGCAGGAACGCCGGTTTCATTTCCGCCACAAGAAAACCGGCGATCGCATCAGCGTCGATCTGCCCCACAACTCCGCGCTGATCATGTCAGGCGCGACCCAGCGTTGCTGGCTGCATCAATTGCCAAAGACCGCCCGTCAGGTTGGCCCGCGGATCAATCTGACCTTCCGCAATACCCGCCCGGAAAGCCGATAAATTATCGCGTCGTGACGTGGCAATGCGTTCTGGTAGTATCGTGCAGGACTTGGCTATAGTGTCGGTAATTCAACTGGCTAACGATTACACACGACGGTTTCGGGGATAAGGCACGCATGGCAAAACGCGTAAAACTTCTGGATGTCGCCAAGGCGGCCGGGGTTTCGCAAGGGACAGCGTCGAATGCGTTTGGCAAGCCTGATCTGGTCCGCCCGGAAGTCCGCGAACGCATCTTTGAAGCCGCGCGTGAACTGGGTTATCGCGGACCGCATGTCATGGCGCGCATGCTGCGCACGGGCAAAGCCGGGGCGCTTGGTGTCGTTTTCCCTGATAATCTTGAATATGCCTTTAGCGATCCGGTGGCGATTGAATTGCTGCGCGGGATCGGGCGCGAATGCGCGCGTCATGGTGTGAATGTCATGATCATCTCGGCCGAAAACCCCGAACAGGCGATTGCGGCGGTCAACAATGCGGCGGTTGATTCCTTTCTGGTGCATTGCTATTCCGATAACAATGACATCATCAAAGCCATCCAGCGCCGAAACCAGCCCTTGATCAGCATTGATACCGACATTTCCGGGGCGGCGGGTACTGTGGTGCTTGATGACTTTGCCGCGGCGAAAAATGCTGCGCAGCATTTGCTTGATTGTGGGGCGTCAAAGTTTGCAATTCTGTCATTGCAAGCCACCGAGCATGATCATTTCGGCCCGATGAGCCCCAATCGTCTGGGGGCTGCCAGCCACCGGGTGGTGCGCGAACGTCTGGCGGGCTATCACGCCGCACTTGAGGCCGCGGGCATTGTCGCCACTGATGTCGTCCATATCGAATGCGACAACCAGTCCGCTCACAGTGCGAAAATGACGACAGAGCTTCTGTCAAACCATCCCGACATCAATGGCATTCTCGCCATGTCGGACGTGATCGCGATTGGCGCGATTGATGCTGCCCGCGCCATCGGCCGAAGCGTGCCGGGCGATCTCAAGGTCATCGGCATTGATGGCATTGCTGCTGGCGAACGCACCGACCCTCCGCTTACCACCATGTATCAGGATTCCGTCGAGAAAGGGCGGCTTGCCGCCGAAATGGCGCTGTCGGATGCGCCGGGCAAAACCATCACGCTTGAAACCAGCCTGTTGCTGCGTGGCTCAAGTAAGGTAGAGTGACGATCAATTGGGGTGTCTCGGGTCTCTTTGGAATCCGAGTTCCGCGACTGGCTGGTTGCCAGCCAATTCGTCCCAAAGTGCCAGGTAACGTGCATTCATCGCATCAAGGCCATAATGGTTAATGATCCGATTGCGCGACGCCATTTTACGATGGGTTCGACTTTCGGCATCTTCGGTTATGAGTTCTTCGATGGCTTTGGCAAGTTTGTCCGGCGAACGTTGGGGAACTATTTTGCCCGTATCGCCAATAACATTGGTGACATCACCCACATCATTTCCGATTGCAGGTACGCCACAGGCCATAGCTTCGCCGATAACATTGGGAAAACCCTCACCAAAGCTCGATGCCAGGACTGCAATATCAAATGCTGGAACCAGTTGTGCAACATCACGGCGCAAACCCAACGCTGAAACGTGCGGCACCAGTTCATCTGCAATGGCAAGTTCTTCTGTATTTTGGCCGACCAGGGCCAAATGCACATTATGCCCATTGTTACGCACTAGTCTAATGGCTTCAAGCAAGGTGACATGATCCTTGGCAAGGTCCTTGCGCGCAACCATTCCGACCAGATGTTTGGCGGGATCGATGTCGAGTTCCGCGCATAGCCGGTTCTTTGCATAGGGATCTGGATGCCATTCATCGGTGTCAAACCCGTTTGGCAGGTAGGCCCATTTTTTCGGATTGTAACCACATTTGATGTGATGCTGCTGACCGGTATAAGAATTTGCGGCGACAACTGCTGGTGCTCCTGACATTTTTGCCAGAAGGGCAAGAACAATACGGGTCGAACGACCATATTGTTTAAGGTCCATTTCCGCACAGCGTATATTCCATGCTAGCCGTCTCGTCCCGCATCCCGAAAGCGTGGCAGCGATGGTTGCTATGAAATCTGAATGATACAGCCAGGACATAATGGCATCTGGCTTGAACTTGCGCATCAGTCGCGTCAGGCGAATGATTGCACCGGGCAAATCGCGAATGCCCGGTTTCATGCCAAGGCAATGCAACTCAACACCTGCATCACGCAAATCTGTTCCAAAAACACCTTCGTCCATCAAAGATACGACGATCTGGCGCGGAATATTCGGTCCGCTATCTCGGGAGTTATGACACGCGATACGGGTTAGTACGCGTTCCGCGCCGCCCGCTTCGAGTTCATTGATGATGTGCATTACGGTTGCCATACCAAGGCTATAGCAGGCCTTGAACTATCAGAACAGATGGCTATTTCGCCAACTGATGATAGCGATAACAATCCGTCGTGTGGTCCATCACGATCCCGGTGGCCTGCAGGAAGGAATAGATGATCGTCGTGCCGACGAATTTCATGCCGCGTTTTTTAAGGTCCTTGGAAACCCGGTCACTCAGTTCGGTTGAGACCGGCACGTCAGACATGCTTTTCCAGTGATTGATTACAGGCTCCCCGCCAACAAAGGACCAGATGTAGGCATCAAAGCTTCCGAATTCTTTCTGGATCGCGATGAATGTTTGCGCATTTTGAATAGACGCCGCGACTTTTAATTTGTTTCGAATAATCCCCGGATCGGCCAGAAGCGCTTCTTGCTTTGCCGCGTCGTAAGCCGCGACCTTGGTCACATCAAAATTGTCATAGGCTGCGCGATAGGTGTCGCGCCGTGCCAGAATGGTCAACCAGCTTAAGCCTGCCTGAGCCCCCTCAAGGATCAGCATCTCAAAGAAATGCCGGTCATCATGCACCGGAACACCCCACTCGCTGTCGTGATACTCGACATAAAACGGTTTGTCCGCATGGGTTAGCGCCCAGCCACAGCGTGGTTGATCGGTATTTTGCATGATTTTACTCCTTCAATGCCCGCATTCTGGCGTTGATGCGTGCCTGGATACAAGGCGTAATCGGGGCGGGACTGACATCTCCTGACAGTTTCTGGCAGGGGATTGGCGGGGCTTTGGGCTGGCGTTGAAGGGGCGTGTTGATCAACTGGTTGGTGAGCATGATCACAAAGCGATGAAAACTTGGCGCGAATTGCACCAAAATCAACGCTGTGTGCTTGCGTTGGGGGCAATTGCCGACTAGGTTTTGCTGCGTGCAAACATCTTTCCGGGCCAAAATCATCCGTGCGCCCGGCGATTGTAAGGAGCGGCGATGCTGGCGATTTTCTGGCTGATTGACACTGTGGTGGGGATCTACATTTTCATGCTGATTGCATCTGCAATCCTGTCATGGCTTGTGGCGTTCAACGTGATCAATACCAACAACCGGTTCGTCTATATGGTCGGTGATTTCCTCTATCGTGTCACCGAACCGGCATTGCGTCCGATCCGGCGGATCATGCCCGATCTTGGCGGTATTGATATCTCACCGATTATCCTGATCCTGATCCTGCAATTTGCCAACATGCTGATCCAGACCGATGTCCGCATGGCGCTTGTCGGGTATTAGGTCCTGACCCCTAATGTCTCATTTCACCTATTAAATTGTCTCATTTAGACAATGTCTGATCACGCGCCCGTGTTACGGTCCGAGCCATCAGGGGGTCGTCTGTTCGTTCGGTTGACGCCAAAGGCATCGCGTAACGCGATTGGTGATGTCATGGTCGACGCAAACGGGCAGGAGCAGCTAAAGGTGTCGGTGACGGCTGTGCCCGAAAACGGCAAGGCCAATCTGGCGCTGATAAAACTTTTGGCAAAAGCGGCCAAATGTCCTAAATCGTCGGTCAGGATTGTTTCCGGGCAAACTGATCGCACCAAAACGCTGCTGATCGACGGAAATCCCGAAGAGCTGATGGCGAAAATATCCCAACTCACGGGGCGGACAGACATATGAGTGACGCGAAAATCATCGACGGCAAGGCATTCGCAGCCAACCTGCGCACCGACATCACAGCCGAAGTATCCAAGCTTAAATCCGAACATGGTGTAACACCGGGTCTGGCCGTCATTCTGGTCGGCGAAGACCCGGCCAGTCAGGTCTATGTCCGCAACAAGGGCAAACAAACCCTTGAATGCGGCATGAATTCCTATGAGCACAAGCTTCCGGCGGAAACCAGCGAAGAAGACCTCCTGGCGCTGATCGCCAAGCTCAATGCCGATGAAAATGTCCATGGCATCCTGTGTCAGCTGCCCGTGCCCAAGCACATCAACGAACAGGCCATTCTGGCCGCCATCGACCCGGCCAAGGATGTCGATGGCTTCCACGTTGTGAATGCCGGAGCCCTGGCAACGGGCGGAGAGGGCTTTGCCCCCTGCACGCCTTATGGCTGCCTGATGTTGCTCAAAGACACGCTGGGTGATCTGTCGGGCAAACGTGCGGTGGTGGTTGGCCGTTCGAACATCGTGGGCAAGCCGATGGCGCAGCTTTTGCTGAAGGAAAGCTGCACGGTCACCATTGCGCATTCGCGCACCCGCGACCTGCCTGAGGAAGTCCGCCGTGCCGATATCGTCGTTGCCGCCGTTGGCCGTCCGAACATGATCAAGGGCGACTGGATCGCCCCGGGTGCCACCGTGATTGATGTTGGCATTAACCGCGTTGAAGGGACTGAGGGCAAAATGAAGCTGGTCGGCGATGTCGAGTTTGAGACCGCCTCAAAGGTGGCCGGTGCCATCACCCCTGTTCCGGGCGGTGTCGGCCCGATGACCATCGCGTGTCTTCTGAACAACACCCTGATTTCGGCTTGCCGTGCCAACGGCCTTGATGTGCCGAATCTTGGGTTTGATGGTTAAGCAACGCGACCATATCGAAATGCGGAGGGCAGCCATTGGCTGCCCTATTTCATTAAAGACCAGGTTCGTCGGTGAAAATCAGTAAATCCCAACGCAATACATGAAGGTTGCAATGTATGAGGGTGTTCGTTTTTCAGAGCGAACCAAACCAAGTTTCTGGTCAAATTTTTTACTTTTAAAGTATGATCCCTGCCGCAGGTTTGCGCATAGCCATTATCCAGTCTCCAACCTGTTTTCTGTTTGCGGTGGTTATTGGATAAGTGCGTGCATTAACAACCTTTTCTGCACCCGGGCTGATGTCGTTGGTTGTTACAATTAGTCCTGACTTGGCTTGCTCATGAAATACGTCCGCCCAAAGTGCTTTCACGATTACCTTTCCGATCTTTCTTTGCTCTCTCTTGCATTGCACTAGGATTGCTGGGGGAGAGTGTGGAGGTGCATCGGTTCGCCATGCACGTACATCTATACCGCCGTCGTTGCGCCCTTTGCCTAATTCTATGCGATAATTCTGGCGAGACAGCCATTCAGCAGTCAAACCCTCAAACTGCCGCCAGTTTATGCTTCCAAGTAGATCTAGGTGCTTTGACAAATAGTTTATGAACCGCTGATCAACAAACGTGTTCGAATCTACCGGCAAAGCTTCACTCTTAAACAAATTTGCTAATTCTATTAAGTTATTTGTATTCACACTTCTGCTGTACCAGGGAGAAAATGCCAGCTCCATCGACATTGATTCGAGAAGCTGTTCATGGATTTTTCTCCAGCGGCTTCCGACAATGTCCTTTAGTTCGTTTACCAGAAGAGCTCTGTCCAAATCTCCTGTTTCTTGACGTTTTCTGAGTACATGATGGGCAACTGCCTCTATCGTTAGCAGTTCCTCAATGTTCACGATATTTTTCCATTCGTGGCCTAGGCTTCGAGCAAAGCGTGATCCTAGGGTTGGCATGCTTGGTTCTTCAGTTGCGCCAAGAAAGTAAAGGAGATTGGCAACGGCTTCTGCGTAAGCGTCAGCTCTAATTCGGTGCAAAGAGTTCGGTTGTTCGATAGCTTTCCTTACCGGACTCTGATCTTGCAAATGATTGAGAATATCAACTTCGGATAATGCAAAGCCAGAACGCTCTCCTGCATCTTCACTTAGATTAGAAGCGAAGGAGAATCCGGGCATTATGATTGATCCCATATCTTTCTTCGCGCTCCTTCTTAGGGTCTAAGGAAGGGCTTTATGATATCTAAATATATGAAGCCTACATATAGCTTTATTTCTGGTCAGAGTGGCCAAACCCATAGAAGCATCGGCACACCAACCGCCACAACGATGATTTCAATCGGCAGGCCGAGGCGCCAGTAGTCGCTGAAGCGGAAGCCGCCGGGGCCGAGGATGAGGGTGTTGTTTTGATGGCCGATAGGGGTTAGGAACGCACAGGATGCGCCGATGGCGACTGCCATCAGGAACGGGTCGGAGCTGGCATCGAGTTGGGCGGCACTGCCTATCGCAATCGGGCACATGACAGCGGCGGTTGCGGCATTGTTCATGAAGTCCGAGAGCGTCATGGTGACAATAAGGATCAGGGCAAGGGCAACTGGCGCGCTTCCCTGTGCGACGGTATCGAGCAGGAAGCGCGCAATCAGATCGGCACTGCCAGTACTTTCCATGGCATTGGCGACCGGGATCAGGGCGGCCAGCAACACCACAACCGGCCAGTCGACCGCATCATAAAGGGTGCGCGGCGAGACCACACCCACCAGCAAAGTGGCAAGCACGCCAAGTGCAAACGAAATGGCGGCAGGCAGGATGCCAAAGGCCGCAAGCGCAATCGCAACGGCCATGATGGCGGTGGCCTTGAAGGCCTGTGTCTTGTCGCCAAGGTTGAGCGACCGTTCGGCAAGCGGCGCGCAGCCCAGGCGATTGCCAAATTCGTGAATGGCAGCAGGCGTGCCTTGCATCAACAACACATCACCGGCCTGCATTTTCATGGTGCGCAAGCGTGACATAGAACGTTGTCCCTGTCGCGACAGGGCCAGAAGGTTGATACCATAGCGACTGCGAATGCGGATATCGGCCGCGGATCGCCCGATAAAGGAGGCGTTTGGCAGGACCACGACTTCGATCAGGGAGATATCGTCGGACTGAAGGGCTCTTTTCTTTGTATCGGAGTCCTTTTTGTCCGACTTGGAGGCGTCATCTTTCTCGGAGCCGTCCTTGGACGCGTCACCGGACTTTTCGGCCGCCCTTTGGGCCTTTTGGGCGCGGACCTGTTCCTTGGCTTCTTCCCTTTGTTCGGCGTTGGCTTCTTCGCTGCGCAATTCCGCTTCCAGGGTCAGTTCAAGCCCTGAAAGGGCACTTGCCAGTCCTTCGGGCTCGGCTTCGATCAGAAGGATGTCGTCCTGTTGCAATTCGCGATAGGGGCTTGGTGCGGGGATGCGGCGCTCGTTACGGATCAGGCCGATCACCTGCGCGTCCGACTTATCAAGCTCGTCATTGATTTCGCGCAGGAACATGCCGATGGATTTGCTGCCCTCGGTAATGCGGGCCTCGGTCAAATACGATCCGGTTTCAAATCCTTCGGCCCCGGCGCGTTCACGGGTGGGGACCAGAAAGCGGCCCAGCAGTATGACAAATACCAGACCGGCAAGCGCGATGGCGACGCCGACCGGGCTGTAATCAAACATCGAAAAGCCTGTTCCGGTGGCTTCGGCCCGGAAGCCCGAAACGATCAGGTTGGGGGGTGTGCCGATCAGTGTGGTCATGCCACCGAGGATCGAGCCAAAGGCCAGCGGCATCAGGATTTTGCCGGGCGGCAGGTTCTGTTTGTTGGCGATCTGAATGCCAATCGGCATCAAAAGAGCAAGCGCGCCGACATTGTTCATAAAGGCCGACAGGATGGCGGCCAGAAGACTGAGTGCTGCCATGGTGACAAATGGCCCCGCTGATTGCGGCAATACCGTGCGTGACAGGGTATCGACAGCGCCAGATTTTTGCAGGGCCGAGGACAGGATCAGAATACAGGCCACTGTGATTACGGCCGGGTGGCCAAAGCCGACAAAGGCATCGTCGGTTGGCACCAGCCCCAGCATCACACAAACCAGAAGTGACGCCATTGCAACCATGTCATGGCGCCAGCGGGCCCATAAGAACAGCACAACCGTGCCAAGCAGCACGGCCAGAATCATGATCTGCGGGGTGGTCATTCGGGCTGTCCTGTTTGTTGGGTCGTCATTGCTGCGATGTTACCTGAATCCTATGAGCGTCGTGATGTGCGGTCAAGTTCGCCAGCAGTGAAGATGCTGAAATCATCCTGCCAGAATTGTCAGGAGCCTGTGTTAGTATCACCCTGTTTCCATTTAAGAAATCATATGTGTTCTGATGCCAATTGACAGTGCTGACAGGCAAACGCCTGCCGTTTCGATTTCCGCCAAACAGGCACGCAACCTTGCACTTGTCGGGCAGGGGTTTGCCGCCAATCCCGACCGTGATGTGACCAAGCGCCAGATTCTGAAAACCATCCGGGCGACCAACATGTTGCAGGTCGATAGTGTCAATGTTCTCACACGCGCGCATTACATGCCGGTCTTTTCCCGGTTGGGGGTCTATGACCCGGATTTGCTTGATGAACTGGTCTGGGGAACGGCCCGTCAGCGCAAGCTGTTTGAATATTGGGGACATGAAGCATCGATGATCCCGGTTGAGGATTATCCCCTTTATCGGTGGCGCATGCATGATGCGCAAAGAGGTATGGGAACGTGGGGACGGATCGCGCGGGTTCAACGCGAACAACCCGATCTGATTGATAATATCCTGCGCCATATTGATCAGGAGGGTGCAGTTGCCGCCAGTTCCCTTGAGACCGAGGGACGCAGCAGTGCCAAATGGTGGGGTTGGTCGGATACCAAAACCGCGATGGAATACCTGTTCTGGAGTGGACAGGTCATGGCGCGCAAACGGCGCAGCAGTTTTGAACGCGAATATGATTTGCCCCACCGTATTATCGGTGACATGGCACACGAACCGGCCCCCGATCGACAGGATGCAATGTGCGATTTGATCTGCAAGGGAATGGCCGCCATGGGGGTGGCTGCAGAGATCGATGTGCGCAAATATTTCCGCCTGCCAACTGATGAGACCAAGACGTGTCTGGCCCGCCTTGTTGAAGAGGGCCGGTTGCTGCGCGCCGATGTTGAAGGTTGGAAACAGCCGGGCTATCTGTGCCCGACGGTCAATCCACGATCCCGTGCCAAACCGACTTGCCTTATGGTGCCGTTTGATCCGGTGATGTGGGAGCGCGACCGCGTGGAGCGGATATTTGGCTTTACCTACCGCATCGAGATCTATGTGCCCTCTGAAAAACGCGAGTACGGCTATTACGTTTTGCCATTCATGTTAAACGGCGAATTTGCAGCGCGAGTGGATTTGAAATCAGACCGCAAGGCGGGGATGCTTCGGGTGCAAAGTGCGCATCTGGAACATCATGCCAAGGCTGGCGATGTCGCCGGGCCGCTGATGGAAAATTTGCGGCGTCTTTCGGTCTTTCTGGGACTGGAAGGGGTTGAGGTCATGCCCGCCAATGACTTTTCGATATATCTGGGGTCATGCCCCTAGATCGCCTAACAGACCGCCAAAGGTAAACGGGGCGCAGGTCCCACATCCGCGCCCCGT